>JABDAD010000001.1:0-48191 GCA_013289335.1 Alphaproteobacteria bacterium
TGGTTGACTAACTATATTGAAAGTGTCATTTCATGTTACTTATGGAAACCTATAACTTCGGCAACCACAGCTTTCGAATATAAAAAATTATTAATAGAATATGCTGATAAAACAGGCGCTCCCAAAAATTTTGTACAATTTCAATTGCATGATTTTTCATTGAGAGGAATGTCTAGTTTACAGGATTCTGCATTGAACGGTGCAGCTCATTTAACTTCTTTTGTTGCTACTGATTCTGTCCCTGCTATTGATTTAGTAGAAGATTATTATGAGGCTAATGTAGAGGAAGAGCTCATTGGATGTTCTGTTCCTGCTACAGAACATTCAGTAATGTGTATGGGGACACAAGAAGGTGAAATTGCTACTTTTCGCAGATTAATGAATGAACTTTATCCTAAAGGAATTGTCTCAATTGTATCTGATACTTGGGATTTTTGGAAAGTTGTTGTGGAATATATGGTAGAACTCAAACATGACATTTTAAAACGAGATGGAAAAGTGGTAATCAGGCCAGATAGTGGTGATCCTATTAAAATTGTAGTTGGTGATCCTGATGCCAAGAAAGGAAGTCCAGAATACAAAGGAGCAATTGAATGTTTATGGGATGTGTTTGGTGGCACAGTAACAAAAAAAGGTTACAAAATGCTAGATTCGCATATTGGATTAATATATGGAGATTCAATTACTCTTGAACGAGCTGATAAAATTTTAAATGGTCTTGAGTCTAAGGGGTTTTGTTCAGGAAATATAGTGTTTGGTGTAGGGTCGTATACTTATCAATATGTAACTCGAGATAATTATGGCTTTGCTATTAAGGCAACAAGCGGTATCGTAGACGGAAAGCGTAGAGAAATTTTCAAAAATCCAAAAACAGATTCAGGCGCTAAAAAATCAGCACAAGGACTTTTACGAGTTGAAAGACAAGATGGTAAGCTTATCTTATTGGACCGACAAACAGAAGAGCAGGAAGCACAAGGACTTTTACAAGAAGTTTTTTTGAATGGAAAAATTATAAAACAAGTTTCATTTTCGGAGATAAGGCGCAGGATTGATGAGGAATTATAGAATGCGTCAATTTCTTCGTTGGAAAAAGTTGTACAATAATTATAATAATTTTGTATTATGGAGCCGTAGCTCAGTAGGATAGAGCGAGTGATTCCTAATCACTAGGTCGGAGGTTCGAATCCTCTCGGTTCCACCAGATTTATAAGGAGATATAATAATGAAAAATATATTATTAATATTGATAGTTTCGTGTACTCTCACTGCTTGTTTGCCAGCTATTTTTTCTGCTGCATCAGCTACGACTATTGCTACAGCAAAAGATAGAACATTTGGAAATACAATAGATGATATCACAATTTCAGCTCGGATAAGAAAAGATTTTATTGCCAAAGGTTTTAAAAAACTTTACACGAAAATCACGGTTGAAGTTATTGAAGGTAGAGTTTTATTAACAGGAGAAGTAGAATCAGAAGAAAATATTATTTCAGCTATTGATATAGCATGGTCAGTCTATGGTGTAAAAGAAGTGATAAATGAGCTTAAAATTAGTGAAAATAGTAATAAATTTGACACAGCTCAGTATACAAAGGATACATGGATAACAAGTCGTATTAAGGCATCTACATTTTTCAAGAGAGATATTAAATTTGTTAACTACACAGTAGTTACAATGAGAAATATTGTTTATCTTTTTGGTATAGCTCGGACAAGCGAAGAACTTTCAAAAGTTATAGAAATAGCATCTACGATAGCGGGTGTAGAAAAAGTAGTTTGTTATGTTAATTTGAGGCAAGAACTAGCTCCAAAAATTGATAATCAATTTGATATTGTGGAACCAAAAGACACTCTCGTTGATGATCCAAAATCGTAATAAGAGTTTTTATGCCTAGATTTATACCCAATCTTTTGACTATCTACAGAATTTTGTCAATACCAGTAATTATTTGTACTTTCTATTTTGAGGATAAGAAATTTGCCCACATATTAGGAGCGTTTCTTTTCTTGCTTGCGAGCATATCGGACTTTTTTGATGGATTTCTCGCACGTAAATACAATGTACAAAGTAATTTTGGAAGAATTTTAGATCCCATAGCAGATAAGATATTGGTTTCATGTATTATGTTAACATTAATCAAATTTGACAAAGTTAATCTATTTCCTTGTATATTAATTATTTCAAGAGAATTTATTGTTAGTGGTCTCAGAGAATATTTAGCTGGAACACTTAAAATTCCAGTATCACAACTTGCAAAATTTAAAACTACAATACAGTTAATTACCCTTTTTATTATTATTTTAGGCACAAAGGGAAGTGGGATAAACGGTTTCGATGAGCTCGGAGCCATTATGCTATGGATTTCAGCCATTATTACAGTTTACACAGGGTATTTTTATGTTTCATTCTCGATAAAACATTCAAAGTAGGACTCCAGTCTCTGTTATTATTTCTGATTTACTATGGCTAAAGTGTTTTAATCCACATCTCATACTTGCCTCTTAACAAAGTATCAGTGCCTAGGTAATCCTACGATCTAGTGACGTTTAGCTATATCTGGATTTTACATAAATACTGTATATAGTGGTTATTACATAAAAATTCGAAAGAAAGTGACTAATAAGAATATCAAAGAGAATATTGAAAACGTGGATTTTGTTGATGTACTTGGCGAAAAATATCTTGCCTACGCTTTATCTACAATTATGTCCAGATCTCTTCCAGATGTTAGAGACGGGTTAAAGCCTGTCCACAGAAGACTTTTATATGCAATGTTGCAACTTAAATTAAGACCAGATGAAAGTTTTAAGAAATGTGCAAGAATTGTAGGTGATGTTATAGGTAAGTATCATCCACATGGAGATAGTGCTGTTTATGAAACTTTGGTACGTCTTGTCCAAAATTTTTCTCTTAGATACCCACTAATTGATGGGCAAGGAAATTTTGGTTCTATAGATGGAGATAACGCCGCTGCAATGCGTTATACAGAATCGAAATTAACACCCATAGCAATCAAATTAATGGAGGATATTGACAAGGGCACAATATCATTTAATCCTACATATGATGATTCAGATACTGAACCTGCTCTAATGCCAGCTGGTTTTCCAAATATACTCACTAATGGCGCAGAAGGTATAGCAGTTGGTATGGCAACAAGTATACCACCTCATAATCTTGAAGAGTTATGCAATGCTTGTTCATATCTTATAGATAGAAGGGATGCAACTATTCTTGAACTATTAGAATTTGTTGAGGGGCCAGATTTCCCCACTGGAGCAATCGTAGTAGCGACAAAATCTAATATTGTTTCTGCATATGAAACTGGAAGAGGAAGTTTAAGAATTCGGGCTAGATGGGAAGTAGAACAACTAACTCATGGATTATACCAAATTATTATTACAGAAATTCCATTTCAAGTCCAAAAATCAAAGTTAATAGAACAGATTGCAAATTTACTGAAAGATAAGAAATTTCCTTTTATCAGCAATATTAGAGATGAATCTGCAGAAGAAATTCGTATTGTTATAGAACCAAGAAATCGTTCTTGTGATCCAAGCATTGTTATGGAAACTTTATTTAAATTAACAGAGCTTGAAACTAGGTTTAACTATAATTTGAATGTTCTTAATAGCAAAGGCCTTCCAGAAGTCATGAATCTTAAAGAAATTCTTGAAGAATTTATTGAGCACAGGTTCTTGATTGTAATGAAACGCTCTCTATTTGACAAAAATAAAATAGATTCAAGGCTTGAAATTTTGGACGGCCTTATGGTTGTGTATCTTAATATTGATGAAATAATAAAAATTATTCGAGATGAAGATGAACCAAAAATTGTACTTATGCAGAGATTTTCTCTTACAGATAACCAAGCTGAGGCAATTTTAAATACTAGGCTTAGGTCTTTAAGAAAACTAGAAGAAGAGTCCATTATATCAGAATATAAAGGTCTAACTAAGAGGAAAAAAGAACTTTGTGAAATTTTAGAAAATAACAACAAATGTTGGCAACTAGTAAAAAAAGAAATTGAGGAAATTTCAAGACAATTTGGTAAACATACTGTTCTTGGGGCAAGAAGAACCAGTATTATTGAAGCAGAAGCTAAGGAAGTTGACATAAATGTAGAAGCATTTGTTGAGAAAGAACAAGTAACAATTATATGTTCAAAACAAGGATGGATAAGGGTAATAAAAGGAGCTATTGATGATATTTCTCAACTAAAATTTAAAGAAGGCGACGAGTTTTGGATTTCGCTTGCTGCATATACAACAGATTATTTAATAATTCCTACAAAAATGGGCAAATTTTATACTATATTTGTAGATAATATTAGTAAAGGGAAGGGGCATGGAGATCCTCTTCGTATGATGTTTGATTTAGCAAATGATGATGAGATTCTCTCAATCTTTGCTTATAATCCCACCAAGTATTTGTTAATGGCAAGTAGCTCTGGCAAGGGTTTCACTGTTCAGCAATCAGATGTTTATGCACAAACAAAGCTGGGGAAGCAAATAATGAATTTGCCAGATAAAGAATATTGCATTAAAGTTCTTGAAATAAATGACAATGTCGAAATGGTTGCATGTGTTAGTTCAACCAGAAAGCTTTTGATATTTGAGCTTACTGAAATACCTACTTTGAAAAAAGGACAAGGTGTAACATTAATAAAAGTCAAAGATGGAAAGCTTCAAGATATTCAGCTTTTTTCTAGAGCATCAGGTTTTATATGGAGCAATGGAAAAGATATTAAGGAGCAGATGAATTTTACTGCATGGCTTGGAAAAAGAGCTAGTACGGGTAAGCCTCCACCTCTTGGGTTTTTAAAATCAAATTATTTTGGGAATTAATATGAATAGTGAACATCATGTTTTAGCTAGGAAAGCAGCTGAGTTAAGTGAAGCGGCAACTAAATTATCTAATAAATTGAATGCGCTAGCATCAGTAGCTACGGAGCATGTTCAAGCAGATTCAGGGCATTTTGTACAACTGTTAACAGTATTTTTGCTATCGTGTTTTGTTGGTTATTATGTTGTTTGGAGGGTAACACCAGCGCTACATGCTCCGTTAATGTCTGTTACAAATGCAATATCAGGAATAATTATTATAGGAGCTCTAATGGTAACGGGTTTTGAAGAGGCGGGAATAGCTACTTTTCTTGGAGTGGTTGGGGTTTTCCTTGCCAGTATTAATATATTTGGAGGATTCATTGTGACTCGTAGAATGCTCAAAATGTTTGATGCTAAGCACATAAAAAAATAAAGTAATATTATGCAGTTAATTTCAGGATATATTTTTCTATTCTCAGCGATAAGTTTTATTTATGCATTAAGGGGACTTTCATCGCATAAAGATGCAAAAAGAGGAAATATAATTGGTATTTTGGGAATGGTGCTAGCTATAATAGCATGTGTGTGTAATCCGCATTTTCATAATAAGTTGCTAATAGTGATATCTTTGTTATTAGGTGGTAGTGTTGGAAGTATTATTGCTCTTAAAATACCTATGACTGCAATGCCTCAATTAGTAGCAGGATTTCATTCATTAGTAGGACTTGTTGCTGTTTTTGTATCTTATGCTTCATTTTTAATTCCAGAAGCATTCGGGATAGGTTTTAGGGAATCTGTACCAGAAGCAAACTTGATCGAAATTTCATTTGGATCATCTATCGGGGCAATAACTTTTACTGGCTCTATTATTGCTTTCATGAAACTTCAAGGTTTGATGCCATCAAAAATTATAAAGCTTAAGGGCCATCAATATCTTAGCATATTACTTCTTATCTTAACAATAATATCTATCTATATATTTGTAAAATCTCAGAATTCTATCATGTTCAATATATTAATTTTATTGTCATTAACAATTGGGGTTATGCTAATTATTCCAGTCGGTGGAGCAGATATGCCGGTGATTGTTTCAATGTTGAATTCATATTCTGGATGGGCGGCTGCAGGTATAGGATTTACTCTGTCTAACAATTTACTTATCATTACTGGTGCTTTAGTAGGAGCTAGTGGTACTATATTAAGTTATATAATGTGTAAAGCGATGAATAGATCAATAGTAAAAGTTATTTTTGGGGCTTTTATGACGCATAATACATTAACATCAAATGTTACAACAGACGAAAGATCAATCAATACAAGTTCAGCAGAAGATGCTGCGTTTATGTTACAAAATTCTTCAAATGTTATAATTGTTCCTGGATATGGTATGGCAGTGGCACAAGCTCAGCATTCCGTAAAAGAATTAACAAATATCTTGAGCGCAAAGGGAATTGAAGTTCGTTTTGCAATTCATCCAGTGGCTGGAAGAATGCCAGGTCATATGAATGTACTTTTAGCTGAAGCGAATATTTCGTACGAACAAGTTTTTGAATTAGAAGATATAAATCGTGATTTTGTTTCTACAGATATAGTAATTGTTATTGGAGCAAATGATGTTACAAACCCAGCGGCTAAAAATGATAAATCTAGTCCAATTTATGGGATGCCAATTTTAGAAGTTGAGAATGCAAAAACTGTTTTCTTTATAAAAAGATCTATGGCAGCTGGGTATGCTGGTATTGAGAATGAGCTTTTTTATAGACCTAATACTTTGATGATTTTTGGGGATGCAAAGAAAGTCATCGACGATATCATCAAAACTTTTGCATAGATAAAGACTCAGATAAATCTATTCTTCATTGATCTCATCAAAGACTTGGGATCCATATTTTTTGTTTTCTTTATAAAGCTAGATATTTGCAAAAATTGCTTCAATAATCTGTTTATTTCCGAAACTTCTACTCCTGCTCCTGCAGCTATTCTTCTTTTTCTTGAAGCATTTAGTAACTCAGGTTTTTTCCTCTCTAATTTCGTCATGGAGCTTATTATAGCGCATTGTCTTTTTATTGGTCTATCAGTAATTTTGTCTTGGTTTATATTTTGTGTTAATTTTCCTATTCCAGGCAACATAGATAGAATTGAACTCATCCCACCTATTTTTTGTATATTTTTTAGCTGGCTAGAGTAATCATTCAGATCAAATTTCCCTGATTGCATGCGCTTTGCAATTTTTTCCATTTCATCGTGATCTGTTGCCTCTATAGCTTTTTCTACTAATGAGACTATATCTCCCATTCCTAGAATCCTTGATGCGATTCTATCAGGAGCAAATACTTCTAAAGCATCAAGCTTCTCACCAATTCCCATAAATTTTATAGGGGCATTTGTTACATGTTTAACGCTCAGTGCGGCGCCACCTCTATTATCACCGTCTATTCGTGTTAAGATGACACCTGTAATGCCTACTGTCTCATTAAATTCTTTTGCGACATTTACAGCATCTTGACCAGTCAAACTATCAACAACAAGCAAAGTTTCAGAAGGATTAATGAATTGTTTTGTATCAATTAATTCTTGAATCAATGTTTTATCAATGTGTAGCCTACCTGCACTATCATATATAATAATATCATAAGCTGCTGTTTTGGAGGTGTTAGCAGACCTTTTTAATATTTCAGACACAGATTCATTTTGTACGATTGGTAAAGAATCTACACTGATTTTTTCACCTAAAATAAGCAACTGCTCTTTTGCTGCAGGCCTATACACATCTAGCGAGACAAGAAGGACTCTTTTTTTCTGATTTTTAAGATATAAAGCAAGTTTAGCTGAAGATGTGGTCTTTCCACTTCCTTGAAGACCTACCATTAGTATTTTGACAGGAGGCTTGTTTTTTAAATTTAACGCCATTTCTTCATCAGAAGATTTGAGAAAATTTACTAATTCATCATTTATGATTTTTATAATCATTTGGCCTGGATTAATAGATTTTACTACACCCTGACCTATGGCTTTTTCCTTAACATTTTGAATAAAATCTTTAATTACTTGGATTGAAACATCAGCTTCAAGCAAAGCTATTCTTATTTCTCTCATTGACTCATCAAAATGAGTCTCTGTGATGGTGCCTTTGCTCTTTAATTTGTCAAAAATTTTTGTGAGATTATTTGTTAAACTTTGGAACATAATTTTTCTACTAGAAATTATAATTTATCAAGCTATGATACGCAGGGTTGTAAACAGTATATGTATGACTGAAATCTGTAACGTTATAAATGAATTAATCTGTAATAATAAGAATGTTGCTAGAAAAGTCAAACATACAGAATCATTGCCATTACTTTGTTACTATGAAATTGCAGAGAATGAGAGTGAGAATCTTAAGCAAAAGACAGTAATGTTAACTAAATATTTTAATGATATTCGTATTGGTTTGCTAAATAATGAATTCAGAGAAAATGAGCTTCTAAATTTAATATGGTGTGTTGATAGTCCTGTATTGAAATTAAAGAACAGAACATTAAGAAATTTAATGAAAGAGGTAAAGGAGAGAGCAGAAGCTGAGCTCGACAGAATTCGGGAGCTTGAAATTTTTAGAGTATAAGCATATAAACTAATTTACTATGATATCGCAAATACTAATCTGAGTTGTTGTCATACCTTGCCAATGATTAATTTTGAGATTTCCAAGGATTGAAAGATTTAACGGCTTTGCAGATAGTAGCGCATCTCCAACTGGAGTGCCAACTGAGTTAAATGCTATAGCTCTAATGGCTTTTGATTTTAGTGTTGACGAATCAGATGCTAATAGGCAATTTATATGTCTATTAGTTATAGTGGCTTTTAGTACATACATACCATCCACCTTAATAATAGGCTCACTATTACCATTTCCGTATGGTTCCAATTTTTGTATTTCTTCAGCTATTTCAAGCGACACACCATTTGGCGAAAGACTTATATCAAAAAAACAGTTTTTATTTTGTAATAAAATATTATTTTCTTTACTCATAGAGAAATCTAAAAATTCTATCATACTATCTATACAATCTTTACGAAGTGTGAATCCTGCGGCCATTGCATGCCCTCCGCCTGAGAGAAGAATATTTCTATTTTTAGCTTCAACAATTTTACTGCCAAGATCTATACCTTTTACAGATCGGCAGGAAGCTTTTCCAATGTCTTCTTCTATTGCTATCACAACTACTGGTTTTTGATAAAGATCTTTAATTTTACCTGCAACTATACCTATAACTCCTGGATGCCAAGTGTCTGAAAAAATTAAAATATAATTCTTTTTTTGTTGCCTCTCTACAATTTGGATTGCCTCATCCAAAACTTTTTGTTCAATGACTTTGCGTTCTTCATTAAAAATTTCAAGTTGGGCTGCGCAATCAAAAGCGGTGTTTTCATCATTTGTTGAAAGCAAATGCGATCCCAAATATGACTTGCCTACTCTACCACCCGCATTGATCCTTGGACCTATCACAAAACTCAAATGATATGCCGTTAGTTTTGAGTCTATTTTTCCATATTCAGCAAGAATTTTGAGACCAAGATTTTTTCTTTTGGACATAATTTTCAACCCTTGAATTACGAATGCACGATTAAGGCCAACTAGGCTCATCATATCACATATTGTGCCAAGCGCCACAAGATCTAACAAGTCTAGTAAGTTTGGTTCTTCTATGTTTTGAAAATAGCCATGATTTCTCAAAATTTTTATTAGTCCAACCGAAAATAGGAAAGCAACTCCAACTGCTGCTAGGTTTTTGTATCGAGTTGTTTCATCAAATCTATTTGGATTTACTATGGCATAAGCGTCTGGTAGTATTTCTGCACTTAAGTGATGATCTAAAATTATCACCTCTAAGTTTACAGAATTCGCATATTTGATAGCGTCGAATGAAGTAATTCCGCAGTCTACGGTAATTACAAGTTTTGAATCTTCTTTTTTAAATTTATCTATAGCATATAACGTGGGGCCATATCCTTCTACCGCTCTGTCAGGTATATGAACAGAGCAATTTGCACCTAATTGTGTGAATACTCTTTTGAGTAAAGCAGAAGAAGTGGCGCCGTCTACGTCATAATCTCCTAATACAGTAATTTTATCTCCAGCTAGTATTTTTTCTGCAACTTTTTTGCATGCTTTTTCCATGTCTAGTAAATGAAAAGGATCAGGAAGTAAATCACGAATTTTGGGGTGAATAAAAGATTGCATTTTATCTTCTTCTACATTACGTGCTACCAATATTCTAGCCAACAAATCTGATATTTCGAAATCATTGATGTACTTATAGACTAATCTTTCATCTATGTTTTTCGCTTCCCAAATTTTTCCAGAAACAGATGTTTTAGACATACAAGGTTACTTGAACCTGTGATGAGTTTCAATAAATCTAACAGTTCCTGTAGAAGCTCTCATCGCCATAGAATGTGTTGTTGCGCCGTTATGGATAAGATGCACGCCCTTTAACATTGTTCCATCAGTAACACCTGTTGCAGCAAACATCACGTCACCTGATGCTAGGTCACTTAAATAATATTTCCTATTAAAATTTGTGATACCTAAACGTGTTGCTCTTTCCTTCTCAGCATCGCTTTTAAATATAAGTCTAGTACAAATCTGCCCTCCTGTTGTGCAAAGTGCTGCGGCTGCTAAAACACCTTCTGGTGCACCTCCAATCCCCATATAGACATTTACTCCACTTGCTGGAATCGAAGTTGAGATAACGGCTGCAACGTCACCATCTTTGATCAATTGTATTCGTGCTCCCGCTTCTCTAACTTGAGATATTAATTCTAGATGTCTAGGTCTATCAAGAATTACGACAACAAGTTCGTTAATTTCTCTTTTTAACGCCTTGGCTATATTTTTTAGATTCTCTTTAGGAGTCTGATCCAGGTCAATAATTTGTTCTTTATACTGAAAACCAATCGCTATTTTATCCATATAAGTATCTGGAGCGTTGAGAAATTTTCCTTGCTCGGTCATTGCAATTACTGAAAGTGAATTACTGCCTCCAGTGGCAAGTATTGTTGTTCCTTCTAGTGGGTCAAGGGCTATGTCGATATGGGGTCCATTCCCGGTGCCGACTCTTTCACCTATATAAAGCATTGGAGCTTCATCTCGTTCTCCTTCACCTATTACAACCGTTCCTTTGATGTCCATATTATTAAGTGATGCACGCATAGCTTCAACGGCAAGCTCGTCTGCGGCATGTTCATCTCCTCTTCCCATAAGTTTGTGTGCTGCGATGGCTGCAGCTTCTGTTACTCTAACCATTTCAAGAGGAAGATTACGATCAAGTATCACATATCCTTTATCAATTGTTGATGTCATTTGTATTATATGTTTATCTTAATAATGCAAGATTATGTAATAATGTTACGGAATAGCAAGAGGATTTGTTGAAAGTTTACATGATCAAGTGATTAGATTGATTTATTAAAATCTTAATAAATTGTTTAGATATTTTGCCTAAAATACACATTGTTTCTTCTGTTTTGTAATCGTTAGTTGAACCCTTGAATAGCTTTTGTAATCAGTACTTAGGACGTGATATCTATAAAGTGTAAAATACACATTGTTTCATAAATATCACTTGACTAAAAAAAACTCATATATATCCTTTCCATAAATAACCATTTTTTCCCAAAATGACCCATACTTTACCAAATAAGCGATTTTATTTATAGAAATGAATTTGTTTTTATCGCAATTTGTAAATTCTATTGATAAAAAAGGCAGAGTCTCTGTCCCGGCAAGTTATAGACAATCAGCAGGTTGTTCAGAAAATTTCTTTGGTATAGTAGTTTACCAATCTATTAGGAATCATTGTATTGAGGCATGTAGTTTAGCAAGGCTTCAAGAATTAGCAAAAATGATACAATTCTTAGATCCTTATTCTGATGAGCGGGATGCATTTGAAACTGTTATACTAGGGGGAGCAGTACAATTATCTTTTGATCCGGAAGGTAGAGTTGTAATTCCAAAACATCTATTAGAATTCGCAGATTTAGATATTCAAGCAAACTTTGTAGGCAAAGGGCAAGTTTTTGAAATATGGAATCCAGATATTTTTAGTAAACATCTAATAAAAGCTAAAGAGTCTGCCGTACAAAATAGATTATTATTAAAAAATATACAGCAAGGAAATGTGTAGTAAAGAAAACCATATACCAGTTATGATAGATGAAGTACTAGAGGCTCTTCGTATCTATGATGGGAAAGTGTTCGTTGATTGCACGTTCGGAGCAGGTGGATATAGCAGAGCTATTCTTTCTAAAGCAAATTGTAGCATTATCGGAATTGATCATGATCCAACAACTCAAAAATATGCGCATGAATTAAAAGAGGAGTTTGGAACACGACTTAAGTATATAAATGAAAATTTTAGAAATATCTCAAAAATTGTGCAAAAATATGGGAAAGTTGACGGAGTAGTCTATGACCTCGGAGTTTCATCAATGCAGCTCGATGAAAAAGAACGTGGATTCTCATTTCAGAAAAATGCCACTCTTGATATGAGAATGAGTTGTGATGGGAAAAGTGCATACGAAATAGTAAATGAAACCGAAGAATCAGAACTTGCTGATATTATCTATAACTATGGTGAGGAACATGCTTCAAGACAAATAGCAAGAAAAATTGTAGAGATAAGGTCTGCAGCACCTATAAAAACAACTTTTGAATTAGCAGATATTGTACGGTCAGTGGTTAAGAAAAAAGGAAAAATCGATCCTGCTACAAAAACTTTTCAAGCTATAAGAATTGCTGTTAATGATGAACTCGGAGCACTACAAAATTCATTAGAAGTATTAGAAGAAATTCTAAAACCAAAAGCAAGAATTGTGATTGTAACTTTTCATGCACTTGAAGATAGAATTGTAAAAAAATTCTTTATTGATAATTCTGATCCTAAAGTTGCGAGATCAAAATATAGCAAAGAGGTAAATACAGGGAGCAAGCCATATAAATTTGTTACTAAAAAGTCAATTAAGCCAAAAAAAGAGGAAATAAAAATAAATCCAAGATCTCGCTCTGCTAAAATTCGAGTAATAGAGAGGAAATGATCTATGATAAGAATTATCAATTGGTTTTTATTCTCAGCCATCATATTTGCAGTTGCTTTTATGTTTGATGTTAAAAGTAGTGTCCAAGATTTGAATTTTGAAATTAGGCAGATCACAAGCCAAATTGAGCAAGAAAAGATTCAGTATAACCTTCTTAAGGCTGAGCTTGCATATTTGAATTCTCCTAAAAGAATTTTAACTCTTGCTAGGCAATATTTAGATCTAGAACCTATTAATCCAAATCAAATTATTTTGATCAATAGCTCAGAAAATAATGTAGAAAATCTTATTCATAATATCAAAAATAATGGTAGCACTAAGTGGCGTTATAAAAAAACAGGTCTTAGTCATATACGTAGCACGTCAACCCAAATAAAAGTTGGGGCAAGATGAATAAAAAATTTGATAGAATAATCAAATTTATTTCATCTAATATTTTGAGATGGTCATGTGATTTGTCATCAAGATCTAAAAGATTAGCAATTTTAGCTTTATTCTTCGGAGCTAGTTACTCTTTGATTGCTTATGAGATTTATTTTTTATGTGTAGATACAGATTATTCTGATAGAAAAGTATCTGATAGAAATTTTAAGCCTAGGCATGACATTTTGGATAGAAATGGTCATATTCTTGCTACTAATTTGCCAGTTGCTTCTTTATATGCAAATCCAAAAAAAATTCATAACCTAAATGATACAGTGAAGAAATTATCAACTGTAATTCCAAATTTAGACACAAAAAAATTATTATCAGAATTTTCTAAAGAAGGAAGGAATTTTGTATGGATCAAAAGAGATGTTACCCCAGAAGTGCAAGAAAAAATTACAGCCTTAGGTTTGCCAGGTATTGATTTTGAAAATGACCAGAAAAGAGTTTATACACAAGGAAAAGCGGCTTCTCATATTTTGGGCTATGTAGACGTCGATAACAATGGGATTTCTGGAATAGAAAAATATTTTGATTCTGAGTTAAGCAATACGTCGTCAGAAAAGCCTCTCACATTATCTATCGATTATAGAATTCAGAATATAGTTAGCGAACAATTGGATGACGTTATAGAAACATTTTCAGCAATTGGTGGTGTTGGAATTGTTGTAGATATAAAAACTGGAGAAATACTTGCATCGGTAAGTAAACCAGATTTTGATCCCCATAGACCTTCTATTGCTTCTCATAACGAATTATTTAATAGGTCAAGCTTAGGGCTATATGAAATGGGCTCAATTCTTAAGATAATAACTTTTGCCATTGGGTTTGATACGGATACCATACAGATGCATGATGTATATAATGTTTCAGATTTTACAATTAACAAATTTAGGGTAAAGGATTACCATAGGCACGATGGTTGGAGTACTGTTCCACAGCTATTTATGAAATCCTCAAATATTGGGTCAGCAACTATTACATTTGAGATTGGTAATAAAGTCTATAAAGAATATTTACAAAAATTAGATCTAACAAAAAAGCTAGATATTGAAGTGCTTGAAAAAGCCACACCAAAGTTTCCAAAAGATAAAGAATGGAGTGATATAAGCCTTGTAACCATGTCATATGGTTACGGCTTTTCAATCAGTCCTTTTCATTTTGTACAAAGTATGATACCGATTGTAAATGGAGGATATAAATACTCTCTTACACTTTTAAAACGTTCAGAGGAAGAAATAGTTAAAGAAAAAGTACTTAGTGAAGAAACGTCTTTTAATATACTTAAGTTAATGAGGTTAACTGTAGAAAAAGGTACTGGAAAAAGAGCCGCAGTAAAAGGCTATTTAGTTGGAGGAAAAACAGGTACGGCAGAAAAATTAGGGCCGAAAGGATATCTAAAAAATAGTAGGTTTTCGTCTTTTATAGCGACGGTTCCTAGTATTAATCCACGATATATGGTTTTTGTTTTTCTCGATGATCCGCAAGGAACTAAAGAAACTTTTGGTTTTGGTACGGCTGGGTATACGGCAGCTCCTGTAGCAGGTAATATTATATCTCGCATTGGCTCATTGTACGGGATTCAATTATATGATGAGGATAGTGAAGATATAAAAAAGATTATGCATGTTGAATATGATATTGATCACGAAGTTTAGTACTATAGTTATTCATCTTGAACTTGCATGTGTTATTACTTGTCGCTCACCTATTATTTATAGGTTTTGCTCCTCGTACCTAATACGCAAATTCAAACTAAATGACTATAGAATCCAATCTAAAAGATTATCGAAGCTATAAAAACATATATAAACTATGAATACAAATTTAATAGAACATCAAATTAGTAACTCAAACTTATCATTACATATAATAAATCTGTTAAAAACCTGTGGAATATTTGATGTCACTTCGGATTCTAAAGAAGCAAAAAAAGGGGTTGCTTTTGTTGCTATCAGGGGTGCATTATTTGATGGTAATCATTTTATAGAATCTGCAGTAATACAAGGTTCAAATCTAATATTTACTGATAATATAGATATTTACAGTATGTATAAGGATAAAATGCATATAGAGTTAGTTGATAATAGTAGAAAAATTCTAGCTGCACTATCATGCTATCTATATTACAAGTCTCCAAATAGACTATTTGCTGTAACAGGAACAAATGGAAAAAGTTCTGTCGTACACTACTTAGGTCAATTTTTATCACTGCTTGGATTAAATTCTGCAAGTATTGGTACAATTGGTGTACTTTTATATAAGCAAAATGGTGATATAGATGTCCTAAGAGAAAGTGGTTTAACAACTGAAAACGCTGTTTTATTTAATAAGGAACTTTGGCAACTGAAGGAGAATGGTATAGAATATTGTGCTATAGAGGCTTCAAGCATAGGAATCGATCAATATAGATTATACGGGAGAGTCTATGAAGTAGCAGGTTTTACAAGTTTTAGTGTTGACCATTTAGATTATCATAAAAATATGGATGAATATTTAGCAGTAAAATTAAGGTTATTTTCTGAATATCAAAATGAAGATTCAATTGCTGTTATTAATTCTGATATGGACGAATTTCCTCATATTTCAGGATTTTTAAGAAAAGTCGGCAGAAAAATCCTGACTATAGGAGAAAATGGTGATTTTAAAATTGAAATGCAGGAAAGTGCGTATGAAGGACAAAGATTTTGTCTAAGCTATGATTCTAAGAAATATGATGTTGAAACCAGTATCATTGGTAGATTCCAAGTTTATAATATAGTAATGGCTATTGCTATGTTATCTTGTATTGATATAAAATTAGATTGTTTGGTTGATTTAGTGCATAAATTATCTGCACCTCTAGGAAGGCTTGAAAGAGTTAGCGAATCAGGTAAAGGTGCTTCAATTTATGTTGATTATTCACATACCCCAGATTCATTAGAGAAGGCTTTACAAGAACTAAGGCATTCGGCAGATAAAGGACAAGGCAAGCTCATTGTAATATTTGGATGTGGAGGCGATAGGGACGCTACTAAAAGGCCTTTAATGGGAGGTATAGCATCTAAGTATGCAGACTTAGTAATAGTAACAGACGATAACCCGAGAAGTGAATATCCATCTGACATAAGAAAACAAATAATGGTTGGATGTAAAAATGCTGTAGAGATTAGTTCAAGAAAAGAAGCGATTGCTTATGGAATAAATAATATGCAAACAGGGGACTTAATACTGATTGCTGGTAAAGGGCACGAGAATTATCAAATTTATCGTAATAAAATTATAGAATTCAGTGATAAGAAAGTTACAAAAGACTTACTCAGTGGTTTAATTTGAACATAATGCGTTTACAAATTTTATTTTTAAATTATCCAAAAGGTTTTAGCTAGGGGTGGCTTTGTGTACGTATCAATATATGGCTTTCTCAGCCTCATTCTAAAATCCATTAGTCTAATTTAATCTAAAATTTGTATTTCCCTATAGAGATCCATTTAAAAGAAAATAGATCCATGCTTTTGCAGAGATAACGGGGTGAGTATAGTAAATTAAATGACTACCACCTCCACTTCACCACAGCTAAAGAAAATCTTCGTGCGCTTTTGATGGTTGCATAGACCCTTTTCCCGAAACGCCAGCAGCAATTTTTACTTTATTCCTAGCTTCTAATTTTGTTCTTACAATTTTAGAGAAATTCCTCATGGCGCTTTGAATTTCAGGATTGTAATCAAGAATTGATGTAATTCTTGCACTTTCTAGCGGTGCCATATATCCATAATTTTTTTCAAACTTTTCCTTTTCTAAATTCATGCGAATTTCTAAAATACTCAAAATTTCATCCTTTTTATGCGATGGTTCTTGTAATCTCACAAGTCCAATAATTTCATGAAGTGCATACATGGATTGCGAATCTTGTTTAGCTTTTTTGAATTCTTGCGTAGAAAGCCTATGTGATAAATTTTCTAGATGATTTTTATATGTTTGTGCAGAAATTCTGTCACTTCTAAGAGATAAATTACCGTCCTTATCCCTTTCCCATCCATATCGTGGATTAATTGGCACATTATATCCTTCAGTCTCCAAATTATTTAATATAGGAGTCATTTCTTCTTGTGTATGCACTACAATTATTTCCTGTATTCCATCTGATTTTGGGACGATAAAGCTATAGTTTTGAACCTTTCCTGGTGTTTCAAAATCTTCTGGATATGGATTTCCGCCTATTTTCTTAGTTCGAAATTCTTGTAGGATTGGAGATTGCATAATATCAGTTAAGTCCATTGAATTTGAAAAATGTTCTGATAACATATTATAATCGTCTTCTTTAACAGAATTTTTATGGCTCCCAGCTCCAGAATCCGCAGCATGCTTTACCGCTCCTATTTCTTTTGTATCATGTATTAGAGCTGTTGAAACAGCTATTGATATTGCATCTTGTTCACCAAATTTTCGCATAATATGATCATCAGCTACAACATCATCCCTAATCGCTTTAGTCCCTATAAAAAGCTGGTCATGATCACCAGTAATAGATTGAACCTTGATTTTCCATTCCCCGTCAATTTTTTCTACATCTGTGACATAAGCAAGGATACTTATCGCCGTGGAATTAGCCCCTGAAGGAGGTACAAAAATTTCTCCATTTTTCTCATTTACATAGGTGCCATCATCGTTTTTTGTAGCAAAAATTGGCTCTTGTGATGATTCATAACACAAAGGCTTATGTTCTTCACTCGTAAATCCATAAATTTGTCTTCCTAATCTATCCAACAACGGTTTTGATGTAACAATTTCAGATGTTTCAAATATACGAGCTAGTTCTTCAGTAGGTTTATCTGAATGTTCAGAGTTCATTCTTTCCAATATCGTAGTAATATTTCCTAATAATGCTTTGCATTCCTCAATTCTTTTACGGACTGTTTTATTATACTCAACAGCTTGTCCTTTTCCCCCAGCCTTGCTGAACTCTTGTTGAATAGGTATATACCCTGCCAATGCTTTACCATATTGTGCAGATTTAGCTTTCTCACTAAATCCTTTTCCTGTTGCTCCTTCTTTTAACCTTTTGAGAGATGCCGGTCCAGAATCTCTAAAAGACAATACAAGATCATTATCAGATACTAAAGTTAGATATTGTGAAATTGTTGAAAATGGCATATGGGTTGTATCTTCGATATATGCAATTTTAATTTTTTGATGATTTTCAAATTCTTCTTTTAATTGTCGCAAGGATTCTTCTTCACTCATAGATGTAGAAGTATTAATAATTTCTATTCGTTTCTGATAGGCATTCTCAATTTTATCAAATCCAGAAATTTTTACATCAACAAATGGGTCATATAGAGTTTTTGACATAATAGATTGATTTTTCTTGCAAACTCATTAAGTCTTGTAGACCATTAGGTCACTACCACCAAAGACTATACTAGTTATACTAATCAAAAAACACTAATTTATTATTATGACTTGTAAAATTTATTGATGATATAGAGTAAATTTCTTATAGGGAGGCACGCGAGATATATGGTATTCATGAGAAGCAATACCATATAATAAGACAAAAACAAGATATTTTATTGTAATTTTACAAAAAATGGTGGGCGATGACAGATTCGAACTGCCGACCGTCTCGGTGTAAACGAGATGCTCTACCAGCTGAGCTAATCGCCCTCAAAATATAAGTTCTTATTGTGCGAAAGCAATATGCATTATAAATAAATTCTTTGCAAGATATTTTTGCTATTTATTTTAGCTATTACCTGAAAGCATTGATAAAATGACCTAAAGCAGCTGTTGGAAGATTCTAGAGAAGAAGTAGATATATTTTGGAATGGTAATTAATCCAAATGGCTGCCACTCATGGAGGAGCAAGCACGCTTAATGTTTTAATAAAATATTATGAAGAACATGTTCTCAAAGGGAAGGACCCTGGATCTGATGAATATCTTCATATGCAAGAGCTTTTAGTAAAGGCTATGCAGGAGGTGAAAGATTATGCCTCAAAACCCGAGGTGATAGAAATATTCAAGCAATATGGTGTTATATTTGATGAGGATAAAGATTCCTTAGCGGATTTAGATGATGAACCAGATCCTATTTTTGATGATTCTGAAGATGATGTTCTTGATGGTTCTGAAAATATTATTAAGACAGAGGAAGCAACTCACAAAGATAGTGTAGAAACAGCAGAATCTATAGGTGAGCAGATCATCTATCAACAGAATACCACTCTGGAGATGCAAAATCTCCAACAGATGGTTCTTTTGCTGCTACCGTCGTTGATGAGGATAATGTAACAGTCACAAATATTTTAAATCCTGATATAGAAGTAGATTCATTCGTTCTTACAGGAATTCCTCCTGATTTTGTAAATACAGTATAGCACAACTCAAAAGTCCCTGTATTTAAGTCTTTTCCTTGTATCTATAATATCAAGTGTTTTTAGGCATTACCATTATTTTTTCTATACATCAGTAGCTGATAGTTTAATGCTCCTCCAAGTATAAATAAAAAATTTATGATATAGAAAAATAAGAGTGTTACGATAATACTGCCAAGAGAGCCGTACACAAAACTCAATTGGTGATAGTAGACTATATAAGTAGATAGTAGATACCCACTAACTTGCCATGTAATTGCAGTAAAAATTGCTCCAGGTATCATATTTTTGATATTTAATTTTATATTGGGAATAAGTGTATAGAAACACAAAACAGTCAGAAATAATGTAAAAAATATAATAAAATATTTTAATACCAGTCCTGAAATATTCAAATGGGTAATTTGTTTTAAACTCAGATTTTCAAAAAGAATAGGTAATAGTACAAAAATAAACATAATTATAGCAAGTAAACTTGTTAGAATAATAAACTGAAAAATACTTGTTAAACGTCTTGTAATATATGGAGGTGGGGATTTTACTTCAAATATACGATTTAAAATAGTTCTTAAACCTTCTACGAATGATGATGACGTCCATACGGTTCCAAAAACAGCAAGACTCATAAGACTTGACGGTGGAGCTTTTTGTAGTTCTAGAATTCTTACTTTTATAGAATCTATAATATTTTCAGGAGAATTATTCATTATAACATCAATTAAACTCATACCAAGCTGAGATGCGCCAAAAAAACTAGTCAACGCTAGAAAAAAAACCAAAAATGGAAATAAAGAAAGTATAATCATAAATGACATATACCCGGCATGCTCTATTCCATCTTTTTCAATTGTTCTAACAATAGCTAGATATATACATTTAAATAATTTCTTCATACTATTTAGTGGTTATTTCACTTCTTCGGCATCAGAAATTTGTTGTTTTTGCAGTCTTTTTTGAGTTTTACGAATATTTTTGCGTTTTGGTTTTGTTGCAACAAGCTCTATTTCTTCAACTTTTGCTGCTTTGTCTTCCGCAACTTCATCTGTTGTTGATTCGTTCGTGTCAGTTTTGTGTCGTTCGTTAATGTGTTTTGAATCTTTCCATCTGCGTCTTCTATTATTTGATGATGTTGTGAGTGATTTATCTTGATCTGTATATTCTTCTTTTTTTGTATTTTTTGAAGGTTCCTCACTTAATTCTCGTATTACTTTTTTTGTAGCTTCTTTTCTTATTTCATTACGCATTTCATTTCCCCGTGTTTCTTCACTGGAAATCTGCGAAATATTATTATTTGGATTATTATCTTCTTGAGCATGCGTAGGTAACGTAATTTTCTCTATAGAGAAGCTATCTGATGTCGCTTCTTTATCTACTAAAAAGTTTAATTTAACGCCATATTTACTTTCAATTGAGAAAATTTCATCTCGTTTATGATTAAGTAAATAAATAACAACATTTATGTTCGCATAAATATTTACAATATCAGAATCTTGATTATAAATCTCATTTTCAACTGTTCTTAGAATCAGCATAGAGTTAGATTCCTGATCCCTTACTATACCTTTTCCATTACAATGTGTACACATTACCGTATGAGCTTCTAAAAATGATGGGCGCAGCCTTTGTCTTGACATTTCAAAAAGCCCAAATGTACTAATATGACCAATTTGAATTTTTGCTCTATCCCTGCTCATATATTCTTTTAATGAACGCTCTACAATTCTACGATTTCTGGACTCATACATATCAATAAAGTCTATAACTATTAGGCCTGAGATATCTCTAAGTTTGAACTGTCTTGCTATTTCTTTTGTAGCTTCCACGTTAGTTTTTAGCGCTGTTTCCTCTATGTTTTTTTCTGATATAGAACGTCCAGAATTTACATCTATAGATGTCAAAGCTTCTGTAGGATTGATAACAATATAGCCTCCCGATGGTAAAGGCACAAATTGCTGGTAAAGAGATGCAACTTGATCTTCTATCTTGAATTGCGAGAAAGCAGGAATTAAGTTTTTATGCAGTTTAATCTTGCTTACGTCTTTTGGAAGCAGATATTTCATAAAATCAATTGCTTTATCATGAGCTTCTTTTCCATCTACAATTATTTGTTTTACAGATGTGTCATAAAGATCTCTAATAGTCTTTTGTATTATGCCTTCTTCGGCGTGCACGAAACTTGGAGCTTTGGATTTTAATGCAACCTCACGGATTCTATTCCATAATCGTGCTAGATATTCGTAATCTCTTATTATTTCAGAAAATGTCTTTCCTATTGATGCTGTACGAAGTATTACGCTAGCATGCTTACTATCTTTTTCATTGATAAGCTTAGCAATTGTGTCTCTTAATCGTCTTCTTTCATCTCCGCTTGAGATCCGACGAGAAATACCGTGATGGCCAGTGCTATTCGGCATTAATACACAATATTTTCCTGCAATAGATATATATGTACTAAAAGAAGCTCCTTTATTACCTCTTTCTTCTTTTTGAGCTTGCACAAGTACTATTTGATTTTTTTTAATAACATCTTGGATTTTGTGGTTTTTATAATCCGGAATTAGATCAATTTTTTCATCAGATAGTTTATCTATTTCTACATCTGATGCCTCATATGCAAGTTCTGGGTTTGTCTCTTCATCAAGAAATTTTTCAATCTGAGCTATATCGATTTCTTTTTCCATACAGTCTAGAGAAATATCAGACACTTCTTCCTGTGTTTCTGACAGTACAGACTCTGGCGGAGTTACAGCTTGAAGATCACAGAATTTTTTATCATTAATTTGTATATTATAATAATCTGGATGAATTTCACTAAATGGTAAAAATCCATTTTTTCCTGATCCATAATCTACAAAAGCAGCTTGTAATCCTGGTTCTATCCTTACAACCTTAGCAAGATATATATTCCCTTTGATATTATTGCTGTTAGCTGTTTCATATTCAAATTCATCTATTTTATTTTGTGCATTTACAAGTGCAACACGGTATTGATTAGGAAAATTCCCATCTATTATAATTTGCTTACTCATTAAATTTATCTCCAGTAATCCAAAATTTCTTGAGCACAAGGCTCTACACTCTGTTCACCTACCAATGTTCATAATTAATTTATATGAAGCTAAAAAACAATGATAGAGAAAAAGTTACAGTCTAAGTTGTAATTTAAGTTTCTTAGAAAATTCTTATCTATATACCCTTATATACAAAGAGGTGTTCAGAATCAAATGGTATTTAGACCTGCAATTACTTTGAGAACGCAGATATGTTTGAAAGAAATTTTAAGCCAGGGTAGCTTTAAAGCGTTATTATGGCTTTCTTTAGGGTGTTTTTTCTACGGTTTGTCCGTTGGTATGAATGTATCAAATTTTGGTATTTTTCTCTATCATAATAACTTACAGGCAAATATTATATCCGATATATTATCTTTTGAAATTATAGGGAACATTGTTGCTGCTCCTTTTGTTTTAATCCTATGCATAAAATGTGGTATGTTTAGATTGCTAGCTATATCACTTATAATCCGAAATGTTTTCCTTGTTTTATTTGGGGTCAGTGATAATGTTTTATTGTTTAAAATTTCTATGTTTGGATTCGGGGTCGGAGGTTTTATTTTATATGTATTAATCTTTCAGTGGGTTAATAGACTTGCTAGTAATGAAAAAAGGGCCACATATATTTCAATAGCAAGTATGGCATTTGGTCTTGGTATTGCTTTTGGCCCTTTTTTGACAGCTTATTTAGAGATGCCAAGCAATATTAATTTTAATATAAGCGCTATTTTATCCACAGTTATGCTTGCTTTTGTTATCATTGCAAAGCAATATGAACCAGTGGTATTTCCATTCCGCAAAATGACTCTTTATAAACTATTTATATTTGCACAAATACCTGTTATGTGCGCGATTGCAAGTGAATATGCTTATTTTGGGATATCAGACTTTTTACCTCTATTTTTAATTAATTTAGGAAAAATAAAGCAAGATGCATATACATTGTTAGGATATTTTTCTTTATCAGGGATATTACTTTCAATTCCTATGGGGATAATCTGCGATAGATTTGACAGAACTAAACTCACAATAGTTATTGCTGTGATTATGATTTGTGCTATAGAAATTCTACCTATGGTTATAGATAATTTTTTCCTCACTTTAATTATATTTACTTTGTTAAGTGCTTCACTTAACGCTTTAATAGTTGTTACACTTGCAATACTTGGAGATAAATTTGTAGGGGATGATTTATTAGCTGCAGGTTCAATGGTTCATGCAATGAGCACAATTGGGGGTTATGCAGGTATTACTATAACAGGAAATATTATGCATAGGCTTGGTACTGATGGGTTTATTTTTTCTTTTTCTTCTTTATTTTTAGTATTTTTAGTCTTATTGCTATGGGAATCGTATAAACATAAATAAAAATGAGTGATGAGCTACTGAACATAGTGGCCTTGTTCTTTCCTGTTCGCTTATTATTTATATTGTTCACTTTCTGCTCCTATCCACATACCTAATTTAATTTACAAAAGTTTTATAAAATAAATTTATATCATATTAAAGGTATTGATTATTTTACAAAAGGTACTATACTGCATCTTTTGATTAAAAAATTTTCCTGAATTAATCATTGGTTGTTTATATCAGTGTTTAATTGGTATTATAATTGTGGTTATATGAAAATGAATATAGTCAATTATTTTGGACAGAGAACATTGTTGTTCCTCTCAGTCATCCTGCATTTATGGGGGATCTAGTTTTAAGAAAATGGGTCCCTGCTTTCTCAGGGAAGACGGGATGACTATGATATCAACAGAATTAAACAGAAAATAGTTAAGAGAATGAATGATATAAAAAATGAAAAATCGCATATATATCGGCAAGTGGAAATTTTTTTAAAGTCTCCTGATCAATTTTCTATTGATGAATCACGAAATATCATAAGAAATGCAATTCTTGCACTATCTACACTCTGTAAAGAAGAAATTAATTTAAATTGCACAAAAAAAGAATTAATTACATTAGCGCGCAAAATCGTTGTGCTTCTTAAAGAGCAGGATAGATAATCAAATTTTATTTTAAATGAGAAATCTAGATTTAAAAAAAAGATCCCTGCTTTCGCAGGGATGACGTGATGGATATATAGTCAAATTAAATACTATATAAGTAGAAATTACAATTCAACTCTAACGCCTGCAGTTACATCATGTGTTCTGAAGCGTAATTTTGTACCTGTCACTTTTTTCCCATTAATATCTTTAGCATCATTAGTTTTTCCATGATCATTATAGGAATATGCTACATCAATTTTAACACCTTCAGCTACATCAAACGCTATCCCAGCTGTAACAAGGAAATTCATATTATTTTTTGCCTTAGTTTTGTAAGTATATGTAGTTGTGCTGGTTATCGCGTTACTTGGCGAAAATGAGAATGCTCTTTTAGAGCTTAGTTTGGTTAGGCCAAGTCCTGCGCCTAAAAATACATCACCATAACCAAAATTATATACATCTGCTACAAATTTTGCATTTAAAGATGTAGCTTTAAATTTTGCTTTTATAGATGCTGAGCCAACATTTACTCCAGCAACACTTAATGTAGGTTTAAAATTTTGTTCTGAATTAAAATGATTTGCAAGATTAAGCTCAACACGAACCATATCTGATATATACATACCTACTCCTAAGTCAGCAACAAGATGATTTGTTATCTTTGATTTACTTTTCGCAATTTGTACAGGCACTGCAACTGCAATACCGGCAAGTGTAGAATTGACATTAGTGGTGTTTGCAGCCATAGAGTCTTTAGGTATGAATGAAGCTCCAACATCGCCACGTACATATAATTTGTCATCAGCAATAGCAGAAGTAGAAACAGCAGCGATAGCAGCTGTAAGGAGTAATTTTTTCATAGATTATTTTCCTCGTTAATTATTAATATTTATAGTTATTAAACAATACTTAGACTGTGAATACAGCCGGCTTTATATCAAAAAACATATAAACTAGGAAGCAAATAATATAAAAAATGTCCAAAATTAGTAAAAAATTATCGAAAACTGTTGTATTTTTACATCATAAATCTTTTTGTAAAGATTTACCTAGAATATGATGGGGCGAACGATCGGTCTCGAACCGACGACCCTCAAAGCCACAATCTGATGCTCTACCAACTGAGCTACGCCCGCCATGTGCGAAGAATCTAGACTAAAAAATCAAATTTTGCAAGAACTCTTATTTTTATGCATTCGAAAGTGGCGCAACTCAGAATTTTTTTGAAAAACAACCATTGCTAATAAAATACTCTACTTCTTTTATGACAACATCATTATATAAAAGAGAGAAATGTGTAGCAGGAATTATGATATTATCTTTCATTCCATCTAGTTTTGTGTTTTCTATACTTACTGTTCCATCGTCATCTCCTTTTATAAAAAATAATGAAGAAATTGGATTTACCGAAAGATTTCCGCTTATTACACCAGTTTCATAATCAACTCTATTTGGTAAATTTGTAAGAAACGAAGAATTTACTGCAACATCAAGAATTGCAGGTCCGAAGATAGTTTTAAACCAAGTATATTTTGAGAGACTATTAACAACTTCAGTTCCTTGGTTCGGGGTTGCAATAAGAACAACTCTACCTAAATTTTTTGGTTTATAATATTCCAAAATATATCTAGTAATTATCCCTCCCATTGAGTACCCAACAAAATGTATTTTACTGCATGTTTCTATTTCTTTTGCAATCCTTGGAAGAACAAATTTTTCAGCAATTTCTGAAATATTATGACTTCTTGAAGGATATTCTATATTTATTGCTCTATAACCGCACTTTTTCAGCTTATCTGCAATTTTTTCAAGAGATGAACTACTTTTGCCAAAACCATGTAGCAAAACAACATATTCGTGTAGCATAAAAATCTGTTATAATTATCTTTAAAAATATCTGATTTTGTATATTTTGAGAAGATTAATATAGTTAATGTCTTTGATAATTTGAGTTTATAGTAAAAATTATGAGAATAATAAGTTGGAATATAAATTCAATAAGATTAAGGATTGACTTAATTGGTTTACTTCAAACAAAGTACAACCCTGATATAATTTTGTTACAAGAAACGAAAACAGAGAACATATTTTTTCCTGTCGAAGCTTGTACAAATTTTTCATTTACACATCAATATTTTGAGGGAGAAAAATCGTATAATGGAGTTGCTATATTAAGCAAAATCCCATTTAACGAAAAATTTAGTTTAGCGTTTTATAATGGCGATAAAAGACATGTTGCTGTTAAAATTAAAGATTTGGAAATACATAATTTTTATATTCCATCAGGAGGTGATATACCAGACCCTGAGTTAAATCCGAAATTTAAACATAAACTTGCATATCTTGATGAAATGCATAAATGGTTTTTGGTAAACCGTATGCCTGATAGGCAAATTTTACTTGCAGGAGATCTAAATATCTCGCCATTAGAACATGACGTATGGTCCAGTAGAGCACTTCGTAATGAAGTAAGCCATACGGATATTGAAAGAAAAATTATGATGGACATGATAAAAGAATTTGAATGGCGTGATATAGCTAGAGAATTTATACCTCATAATAATAAATTATATTCTTGGTGGAGTTATAGAAATAAAGATTGGAAAAAATCAAATAGAGGCAGAAGACTTGATCATATTTGGTTGAATAATCACGCATCTCATAATGTATCACATTTTGAAATTATAAAAGAAGCGCGTGATTGGACAAGGCCCTCAGACCACGTGCCAGTTCTTATTGTGATTTAATCTGAGACTTGGTATAATACATTATAGTCAATTCTTTGAACTGTCGGAGTCGTTACTCCTCGCTTACTTGTTATTATAGACTTCATTCGTCGTTTCTATTCCCATATCCAAATTAGATGACTAGTTAAATTACTGTTGGTATTATTATGAAATGTATATTCTATATTGATACATAACGAACACTATGTACATCAAAAATTATCTTTAAATTTTTACTATTAGTTGAAGTAGAGCAAAATTTCTATATCATCTCATGGATAAACCATTTCGATATCATTGTATGCAAACTCTTGCACGTAAATTTGCTAAGGTTATAGTGGCTAAAATAGATGATGAATTTATAGGCGACGCATATAATGCCATAATTTTTTTACGCGATTTGATTGTGCATAGCAAGAATTTAAGAATAATTTTGGAATCACCTATAGTGCAAAAAAATAAAAAATTAGAATTGTTTGAATTGATATTGAAAAATAGTAATGTAAAGTTTCCCAAAATTGTGCAAAATTTGGTCAGGTTTCTAATAATAAATGATAATATGCGCTTACTGACTATGATTGCTGCAGAATATCATAAATTGATACTAAAGAAAAATAATATAACACAAGTTAATGCATTTTTTGCAAAAAAGCCTTCAAAAGCGCAAGTTAAAGAAGTAGAGATTATACTAAAAGATAAGTACCTTATAAATCCTGAAATAGAAGTTGATATTGATGAAAGTTTATTTGCTGGATTTATTTTAAAATTTAATGGGAAAATGGTTGATGCATCGATGAAAAACTATTTTGCCAATATAGCAAATATACATTTGGATAAATAATTCACGGAGATTAGATAATGAAGTTTAACATCAATGAAGTGACGGAGGTAATTGAGAAAGAAGTAAGTAAGCTTGATCTTACGTTAAAATTAGAAGAAGTTGGAGAGGTGATTACTATTGGTGACGGTGTCGCTAGGATATATGGTTTGGATAATGTCCAAGTTGGTGAAACTGTGGAATTTAGTTCAGGCGTTAAAGGACTTGTTTTGAATTTGGAGGAAGATTCTGTCGGTATTGTTGTTATGGGCGATGATAGCTCAGTAAAACAGGGCGATACTGTAAAACGTACAGGGCACATTATGCAAGTGGAAGTGGGCAAAGAATTGCTTGGAAGGGTTGTCAATGCTCTTGGAGAACCAATAGATGGGAAAGGTCCTATTAATTCCAACAAAAAGAGTAGAGTTGAAGTAAAAGCTCCTGGAATTATTGATAGAAAAAGTGTTCATGAACCAATGCAAACAGGTATTAAGGCAATTGACACGCTAATTCCTATAGGTCGTGGGCAAAGAGAACTTATTATTGGAGACAGACAAACTGGAAAAACAACCGTTGCTATTGATACAATTATTAATCAAAAACATGCTCACCTATCGGGGGCTGAAACTGATAAAATTTATTGTGTTTATGTTGCCGTAGGTCAAAAGAAATCCACTGTAGCTCGAATTGTAAAACAGTTAGAAGAAGCTGGAGCACTTGAATATACAATAATAGTTTCAGCAACAGTTTCTGATCCTGCGCCTTTACAATTTTTAGCTCCATATGTTGGATGTACTATTGGAGAATATTTTAGAGATAATGGAATGCATGGTTTAATAATTTATGATGATCTTTCAAAACATGCGGTAGCTTACAGGCAAATGTCTTTACTCTTAAGAAGGCCACCTGCGAGAGAAGCTTACCCAGGTGATGTGTTCTATATACATTCAAGGTTGCTTGAAAGAGCAGCAAAAATGTCTGATAAAAAAGGAGCAGGGTCTCTTACTGCACTACCAATAATTGAAACTCAGGCGGGAGATGTTTCTGCTTATATTCCAACAAATGTTATTTCAATTACAGATGGTCAGATTTTTTTGGAGAGTGAGCTTTTTTACCAAGGAATTAGGCCAGCAATTAATGTTGGGCTTTCTGTTAGTAGAGTTGGGTCAAATGCTCAGATTAAAGCTATGAAACAAGTGTCGGGAAATGTAAAACTTGAACTTGCACAATACAGAGAAATGCAAGCTTTTGCGCAATTTGGCTCAGATCTTGATGAAGCAACGCAAAAACTTTTAGCTCGCGGATCTAGACTTGTAGAGCTTTTAAAACAACCTCAAAATAAGCCATATGTTGTCACTGATCAGGTGATAAGTATATTTTCTGGTGTGAAAGGATTTGCTGATAAAATAGATGTCTCGAAAGTTAGTAAATTTGAGGAATCGTTGCTTAAAACAATTAAAGCTTCGCATAGTGCATTGTATAAGCAAATAGAAAAAGAGCAAAGGATCACTGAAAATGATGAATCTGAGCTGAAAAAGGCTATAGAAGAACATGTAGATAAATTTAATGCAGTGAACTAATCATGTCGACGATAAAAGCGCTACGTACTAGAATAAAAAGTGTAAAATCAACACAAAAAATTACAAAAGCGATGCGTATGGTCGCTGCTTCAAAGCTTCACAAAGCAAAGAATGCTGCAAATTTTGCTCAACAATATAGAGATAGGATTTTTTTGTTATTAAGTATAGCACAGAAAAATATTGATTATTCAGAGCTGTCTTTATTTTATAGATCTATGTTGACGAAAAAGGAATTCTATAAGAGAACTATAGCTATAGTATATAGTTCTGATCGTGGTCTTTGTGGTGCATTTAACGGCACTATGTATAAAAAGCTAAAAAAAGACTTGTGTCAGTACGAGAATCTCAAGATTATAACGATTGGCAAAAAGTTAGATAATGCTCTTAGTAAAATATATAATGTTATGGCCCATCTAGAAGCGTCATTGGATTCTGCAGTTATTTCATCAAAAGTCATTGATCTTATAGTTAAAGAAGTTGAATCTGATCATGATGTTAGGGTGGTTGTATATTTTACAAAATTTAAAAATGCCCTTGTTCAGACTCCATCACTACAAACTATAATTCCAGTAGAAGAGCAAATACTTGACGAAGCTATCAATGTAAACTTAGAATTTGAAGGAAATAATATAGTGGAAAGAATTTGTGATTTATATTTATCATCAAATTTTACAGCTAATTTATTTGAAAATAGGGCAAGTGAAGAAGCTTCGCGCATGACAGCAATGGATAATGCTACCAGAAACGCAGGAAAAATGATAGATCAATTGACGTTAAAAATGAACAGGACGAGGCAGTCGCAGATAACAAAAGAACTTATAGAAGTTATATCTGGTGCAGAAGCAGTATAAATCATCATAAATTAAGTATAGGATTATGCAAAATATAGGAAAAATCACACAAGTAGTTTCAGCTGTAGTGGATGTCAAGTTTGACTCCGGAAAAATTCCAGCTATTAATTCAGCTCTTGAATGTAAACTTGATAATAATATACTTGTATTTGAGGTTGCTCAGCACATTGGAGATAATAGTGTTAGGTGTATATCTATGGACCAAACAGAAGGGCTTGTTAGGGGGCTTGACGTTATAGATACTGGCTCTCCTATAAATGTTCCGGTTGGAAAAGCAACTCTTGGTAGAATAATTAATGTCAAAGGACTGCCAATAGATGAGAGAGGAAAAATATTATCTAAGGAGTTTAGGTCCATTCATGCAGAACCACCGAGTTTGATAGATCAATCTACTGAAAGCAAAGTACTTGTTACAGGAATAAAAGTAATTGATCTTCTTGCTCCTTATGCAAAAGGGGGAAAAATTGGATTATTTGGAGGAGCTGGAGTTGGCAAAACAGTGCTTATAATGGAGTTGATAAATAACATAGCAAAAGCTCACGGAGGTTATACTGTATTTGCAGGGGTTGGGGAAAGAACTCGTGAAGGAAATGATTTATATCACGAAATGATAGATTCTGGAGTGATTGACTTAGAAGATTATGAAAAATCAAAAGTGTCTCTTGTGTATGGTCAAATGAATGAACCGCCTGGAGCACGTGCGCGTGTTGCTCTTACTGGACTCACTGTTGCTGAACATTTTAGGGATATGGAAGGAGGGCAGGATGTGCTATTTTTTATTGATAATATATTCCGGTTTACTCAAGCAGGTTCAGAAGTATCTGCGTTGCTTGGAAGAATTCCATCTGCGGTAGGGTATCAACCTACATTGTCAACTGATATGGGGAGTATGCAAGAACGCATAACATCGACAAAGCATGGTTCTATCACTTCTGTTCAGGCTATATTTGTTCCTGCTGATGATTTGACTGATCCAGCGCCTGCAACGTCATTTGCCCATCTTGATGCAACGACTGTTTTAAGTAGGCAAATTGCTGAAATAGGTATTTATCCAGCTGTTGATCCTTTGGATAGTAATTCTCAGATGCTTGACCCTTTAGTGATAGGAGAAGAGCATTATAAAATAGCTAGGGAAGTACAAAAAGTATTGCAGACATATAAATCTTTACAAGACATAATAGCCATTTTGGGAATGGATGAATTGTCAGAAGAAGATAAATTAATTGTTGCAAGAGCAAGAAAAATACAAAGGTTTTTGTCACAACCATTCCATGTTGCCGAAGTATTTACAGGAACAAAGGGAAAGTTTGTTGATTTGAAAGATACAATTGCTGGTTTTAAAGGAATAATTGAAGGAAAATATGATGAAATGCCGGAATCAGCTTTTTATATGGTCGGAAGCATAGAAGAGGCAATAGTAAAGGCTGGTAAATTTTAGAATCAATTTTCGATTGTAGAAGGATACAACTGAGTATCCCTAATTCATTACATAAGTAATTAGTTGATATGAAAACTATAACATGCATAATAAGCACTTCAAAATCAGAAGTTGTCAGTAAACCAGGTGATATGATAGTATTGCCTGGCGAAAGTGGAGAGTTAGGTGTATTGTACAATCATATACCTATGGTTGTAGAGTTAGTAGCTGGAAAGATTCGTGTATATAATGGTGGCCATGTTGATCAAGAGATAGAGATCGGCAAAGGAATAGCGTACATTAGAGCTGAAACTGTTGAAATTTTTCTATAACTACTAGTTGTTTGATTTAAAAGTTAGTTCTATAATCAATTACTTTGAACATAGGACATTGTTACTCTTCTCAGTCATCCTGCATTTATGCGTGATCCATCTAAAAAATGGATCCATGCTTTTGCATGTATGACTGGATGAGTATAAAATACTAGAAACTTTACTATAAATCCAGCCTCTAGTAGTTTTATCAATTTTACTAACATTAATTTTAATATATAATCCCAATCGAATAAATTGATATGAAAATAGTTATTATGTACACAAAATTTATCCAACTTATATTTATGATTATATTAGGCGCAGGTATAGTGCTAGCATCTAGTGAGATCGCCACACAACAAGCGCAAGGAGAGCCTACAAAAGATCACACTAACAACTTAATGTTTTACCCAGAAGATTTAATTCAAGGTAATAAAAATGCGAAAGTGGTTGTGATTGAATATTTTTCTCTTACGTGTCCTCATTGCGCATATTTCCATAAAACAGTATATCTCGCTCTAAAAGCAAAATATATCGAAACAGGTAAAATCGCTTATATTCAACGTGAATTTATCGGGAACAAACAAGATTTTGATTCTGCTGTTCTTGCAAGATGTGGTGGGGATATGAAGCGTTTAAAATTTTATGATGTTTTGTTAAATCAGCAAGATAGTTGGGCATTTAATCGTAATTTTGTAGAAATTCTTACAAATATAGGCCAACTTGGTGGTGTTTCTCCAGAACAGTATAAAACATGCCTTGAAGATAAAACTCTCGGAAATGTTTTAATGAGTAATACGAAATTAATTGCTAGAACACCTGGTTTTGCTGGCACGCCAGCTTTCGTGATTAATAATCAGTTATTTACAGGCAGCTTCTCTATTGAAGAAATTTCGGCACGTATTGATACGTTGCTAAGTAATTAGCACTCATTCCATAATTAAATAGCCTATTAACGGAGAAATAAAATGCTATTTTAGCATCCTTGCTAAATGGTCCATTTTCTTAAAGCTGGATTCCGTATGTAAATACGGGATGACTGAGAGGAGCACAACAATGTCTCATACTCAAGTTAATTTTATCTTATTTCTTAAGAATTTATACAAAATAATAAAAATATATTGACATATACTAGTATTACTGATAAAATTGCTATACTTTCTTAATAAATGGTGAGTTATATGAGTAAAGGAACATACGGTGAAATAATCACAGAACTTGGAACAGTGAGAAGCTTAGTTACAGGAGCAGAAAACTCATTTAAAATGGCTAAGTCAATGGTAGAGGAGGCAGAAAAAAAGATGTCTTTGCAAAAAGATATTGGTGAGATTGACAAAAAATACTTGGAAATAAGAGCTGCTCGAGATGAGGCTAAAGCTTTGTACGACACCTGTGCGGATGAAGTTGCCCGTTTAGAACAAGAAATTACAGTGCAGAAAGAAGTCAAACAGCGTCTCGTAGAGAGCCGAGACGGAGAATTAAAGAAGTTAAATGGGCTTACAAAAATGGATGCTCCTATTTTTGAGTCGGTACGGCAAAAAATAGCCACTATTAACAATACGATTTCTGAAACAAGTGCAACAATTGAAAAATTAAAGCAACAAGAAGTTTCACTTACTCAGGACGAATTGGTACAACGGAAAAAGATTATAGATACGCAAGCAGAAATGGGAAAAGAATCGGCAGAGGTAACAAAAACTATAGCTGAAGTGCGTTATAAAGAAAATTTGATTGTCAGTATTAGTCAGGAGATAGAAAATCTTAATATCACATTGACTAGTGCTCGAACTGAAATAGAACCTAAAACTAAAGCTCTAGAAGAAGCGAAAGAAAAACTAGCTCAGGCTCAAGCATTAGTTGGCGTTACCACCTCTGAACGGGCTGCTTTAGGAGCTAGACTTGCCATGCAAGAAGAAGCGTTTAAATTATCCCAATTTGAAATAGCTACTATTGAAGCATCACGAGATGCATCGAGTGAAAGAAGTGATAAGCTTAGTACGCATGAAGCAGAACTTGAAAAAGCAAGAAATATTGCTAAAACTAGGAGCGAGGCTTTAGAAAAGACACGCAAAGAAGTCGAATCTTGTAACACCAAATTTATACAAAATACTACTGCTGTCGAAGAGGCTCAAAGTGCTGTTACTAACGCTGAAAAAGAGCTGAGTGATGTTCTTTGTGTGTGCAATACAAATTCTACCTCACTTGAATGTAAGGAGGGAGATCTCAGTCGGTTTAATCAGGAAAAATTATCGCTTGAACAAAAGGTAATTAAGCTTGTTGAGGAGCAAAAAGTTGGTGAACGAGAAGTAACAGAGGCACAGACTATGCAGCTTAAGAAAATACAACAAGAAATAACAAATACCAAAAAGACTATGAAAACTACGCAGGATTCGCTAGTTGATTTGGATAGAGAGTTGAAGGAGAATAAGCATATCTTTAACGATATGCTTAAGTACAAATCCATACAAGATGATATTTCACATATTATGGACGAGATAAAAAAACCGGTGGACATTATTAGAAATCTTGAAGATATATTAAGTAACAAAAAAGCTGAAGCAGATAGGGCAGGAGATATATACAACAAGATCATAAGTGATACAGAAGACGCAAAAATGCAGTATTGCAAAGCACATAGTGCAGACGACAGCGTAGTGAAAAAATTAGGAACTTTCAAGACTACCTGTATCGAGAAGCATGATTCTGCTAAAGCAGCCTGTGATGCGTTATTAGCTAAGCTTCGTGAGTCTGATATATCAGACTCACAGAAGAAGCCAATGGAAAAACAAATCACTGATCTTATCAGCAAACTGTTTGGTGTACAAGCAAGATTTGAAGGTTTAGCTACTAGTATTACAATGTTGGAAGTTGCATCTGCGCCCAAAGTTGATGAATCTGCGGTATCTGCTACTGCCCATTCACATGAAGATGCGGAAAGTTCCACGCCACATGGTGGAGCCACAGGATATGATAGTGCTGCTACACTTGGTGACTCCTCAGTTGTAGATGCACCAGATACTATGTAGTTTTTTAAGAACAGCATAAAGCAGTGTGTAATAAACTATATCTTTGATTGTATCGTGTAAAGGTCAACTAATTATTAGGTACTAGGAGCATTGAAGCTAAGCTATTTTCGTCATCCCTGCGAAAGCAGGGATCTCTTTTTTTTAGAATAGATCCTGATGACTCTTTTAAGCTTTTGGTTACACCTCAAAGAAGCTACGGCTGCCATATACAGAACTTTACGAAATTTACTTCTACCTGCAAAAATTGACCTTTTTCCTTTGTAATTACCACTTTCCCTTGCATAGGGACCTAAGCTAACAAGTGAAGTTAACTTGTTAAACTCAATATGGCAAAGTTCAGGTATTTCACAAATAGCAGTGGTAGCAACAGTAATACCAACACCAGGAATAGATATTAATTTGCCAACTTGATCCTGTATCTTAGTATCATTGTTACATACCTCTTTAATAGCATTTTGAACATGTTCTAATTGCTTATCAAGATACTTCAAATGTTTAGTAATAGATTTTACAATAAATTGGTTGCTCTCATTTTCTAGTCTATTACTTTCTTGATTTTTAAAATACATTAGCTGTTCCCTTCTTCGTATTAAAGCATGCAAAGACTCTTGATTTTCCGAACTATATATCTCTTTAATTACTAAAGAAAACACAGTAGCATAATCAGATAAGAGTCTTGCATCTATATGATCAGTTTTAGCTAACCAACCTTTAGCCTTAGCATAAGAACGTACTTTATTAGGGTGAACAGTAGTAAAGTTAACCTTATGCGATTTAAGAAATTCTCTTAAGTTTTTTTCATACCCACCTGTAGGTTCAAATACTATAATAATTTCTGATAAAGATTGAGCATAGTATTTATTTAGATAATTTAGTATTTTGGTATAACCATTCTTGTTGTTTGTTAGTTCAAAAGACTTATCAGAAATAGGCAAATAAATATGTAAAGATTTTTTACCAACATCAATACCAATATATATTGTCATAAATTACCTTCATTGTTATAGTTAAAAAGGATAGGCTACATACTCATACACAAGGTTAAATCCTTTCGACATCCGTTCGTAGTCATTATCCAAAGGATGGGTCTCTGCTAGCGTTCGAAGTCTAAAGCCCCCACCCAGGATTCAGTTTACCCATCCTACCAAAAATATAATTGATCAAATTATACTTGTCTTGGTATCTCTTATCGTATGAATTTAGGATAAGGTAGAGATGAGAAGGGTATAGAATAAGGCGTGACAGAGATTAGAGTGTTGAGTTATTGTTATTTTTTGAACAAAAACAAGTGCTCAAGCACTAGAAGGAAGTGTACCACCACTGTATATTATTTAGTAGATAATTTTTTTGTTGACTATTATTACGGATGCTCAGCGTTCAAAGGAAAAAATATCTTGAAATACAACTTATAGTTGACTAATTAAAGATAATTTGTAATTATTTATTAAATAAATGAGGCAAAATGTCTAAGAAACGACCTTTGACTGTACGAGATGATGTATTTGAGGAGATTGACACGTTTATATCGTGGATGGGCTCTGGATTTTCAAGGGCCACTCAAAAGATCAGAAAGATCGCTGATGATCTAAGAATTCCTGCTAAAAAAATAGAACCGTTTGTTAGAGATATGTTTTCTGTAATTACCAATTATAAAAAAGTTTTTTTAGAAAATAAGTCTATGATTTATTCCGAAGATTCTAATTCAACTGAATTAGAAAATGAGGAATCAGTGTTGCAAATGATTCTTCGTATCAAAGAACTCCATTCTTACGCAACTGAAATACAAAAATTAAAAAGTGAAATTACTGGTGGAACTTCATTTAGAGGCGAGAGTAAACTTTTTTTAATTAATTTACTGACTCTCCAAAATTCTCCTATAATACAGGAATATGACAGTGTGCATGACGCTGTAGAAGATTTGTTTGAAAAGATGATAGATGGACTTAGTATATTAAAAAAGGGATTGAAGAAAAAATTATTTGATGCAGAAGAAAAAGATTCACAAGAGAAGCGAGTCCGCAGTGATGTAGGTATTGGTAGTACAGTAAAGGATGAAGAGAAATGTTCAGATGTTGAAGAAGAAGCTATAGAAGCAAGAAGACTATCTGAAGAAACTTTAAGTCTAGCAGCGCCATCATATGAAGAGGAATATGAAGAGGAAGATGATAATTCTGTAATGAATGAATACTCGGATGTGGTGCTAATTGCAGAAATTCCAGAGGAAAAACAATATGAGGCGTTTTCAAAAGCTATTATAGAAAACAACATACCTGAAATTAGGAAATTAATAGTAGAAGGTTATTATAATATCAACGCTAGGGGGCTAAATGGAAGAACAGCTCTGCATAAAGCTACTTCAATGGAAAGAGCAGAAATAGTAAAGTTTTTGTTAGAAGAAACAAATGCAGATCGTAATGCTCGAGATAAATATGACGATACGCCATTGTATCTAGCCATTAGTTGTCATAAGTTAAAATGTCTTTTCGAGTTACTAAATAATGAAAAAGAGCGTTTAATCTGGGATGTTGGTAAAGGATCAAACAAACCAATTGTTGCAGCAGTAAAATATAAAGCTTGTTATGAAAAGTTGAAATCATATGCAGAGACTCATCCATTTCCTCCTGATCAAATAATTGATGAAGATATAAAAGTTGCTATGGAGTCAGCATACGGATTATATCACATATCTTTGCCTGAAATAACAGATTTTTTAGGGGCCATGGGATATGACGCTTCAGCAGTAACTTTAGAGACAGTACTATGAGTAAAAAAGTTGCTATTGAAGAACCAACTATACATAGTCTCTCTAGCTCTAGTTTTAATGATTGGTTACAAGAGTTTGCCACTAATCTAAAAACCCTAGGACCATACCTTCCACCGTATACTGAAGAAAAAAGAGATCCTTCGAAAGAAGGATTTAATAATTTTATGCCACGTAAATATAAGACACTTGAAGAACTCGATATGTTTGGCAAAAATTATGAAGAGACTTATCTTCAGGATGCTATTGCTCGAGTGACAGTTATTATGAAACCTGTTGGAGCTGTTTATTATACAGAAGATGGTGGTCCTGTACTTAAACTAGGATATAATAAAACATTAGAATGTAGAGTAGAAGAGCTTAGTAAAATAATATTAGATATTAAATCATTACTTAGTATGGGAGGAAAACCCTCATGTGAAGCACTTGAAAAAAAGCTCGAATTATTATCCAAAATCTTTTTTTTCCAAGAGTATAAGGTTGTACAAAACTATATAAGTCTTCTAGAAAATTTACAAGGTGAAGGACTTTTTCCAGAGGAAGCCCTAGATAGTTTAAAAGGGATTTTTGAATACGGCAATAACATTGCGAAATATTATCGTGCTAGTACAAAGGACGCTAGCACTAGTAGTTCTGAGCACATATTTCCTACATGTAATTTCGAAAGTATAGTACCTTTTTTAAGAGAGTTAGAGTTCCCACTTGAGAATAAAGAACTTCTTTTAAAATCAGTAGGAAAAAATGAACTATCAGGATTATTTATAGTTTTGCATTACTGTTTAAGTGATTATTTTTGTAGGAATAGAGAGTCAGAATTTTTTTCCACTTTTGAAGATGCATCTAAGTGCTTTACTAGAGCAATAATGGATGTTGAAAGAATTTTTCAAAGTAGAAGTTTAAACCCAGAATTTAGTCATGAGGTTATTGAGAATCCTGAGAAGCTTCATGCTGAGTTACTTGTTGCTGATATAGAATTAAAAAAACCTCCTATCCCAGAGGATAGGTATAAAACTAATATAATTACCAAATATATTGGTGTATCTAAAGGTTCATGCGTGCTTTGTACAGCTAGTTTAAATTATATAGGAGCAGAAGATTATACTAGGGGATGCCCTGGAATTTTATATTTGGATTGGGTATTACCGAGGTGGAAAAGAGAAGACGCAGGTTTTGTTGAATATTTAAAGTCATATCTTAACGAAGCTAAAGTTAAGGCTGGTAGTTATGCTGCGTATGATCAAGACAAATATTATAATCCATCCAATGCAGAATTTTCAGATAGTGAAGATGAGATAGCTACAACACCAGAAGCTACGGTTATGACAATTACTAGGAGGTCCGACAAGTGGTTTAAGAAACTTATGATAGTAGTGTCCCCAGAAGTAGTGGATACACCAACTATCCATAATATTTCTGGTTCAAGTACTGAAATGCAAGGAGATGATGTTGAGGGCGGAGCCGTTCCAAAGTCACAAGAAGATACATCACTTACTGGTCATAATGGAATCCTACTGAACCATTTAGAATAAGTCAGCTCAGTAATTGGTCTTGCTTATCCGACTTTTAGGGCTAGTTTTGAATAATTGCATTTGATGTATAAAAACTATATACGGATTCCACTTTCTTACCGTTTTTGTATTTGGACCCACTAGTACCCTAGGTGACCAAGCTACTTTTACTGGAATTCCAGCTTGATTTTGTTGTAGAATAAAACAACTTAAAAACCTTGAACTCCAGTCTTTCTGCTCTAACTGTGTTAAGAGTCAAGTATTAGATGTGGATTAAATTGAGCATTTTTTTTAATTACTCCGAAGACAATATGTAGAAGTTTACGCATAATAGCAACAATGATTACTTTAACAGGTTTTCCTTTGCTAGACAATTTTTGAGTAAATTTCTTGAATATTGGGTTATGATTCTTTGCAACTATAGTAGGAAAGTATAGAGCTTTCCGTAAATTGGAAGAGCCAATTTTTGATATAGAAGTTTTGCCTTTTAAGGATGTACCAGAAGTTCTATGTTTGGGAGTAAGACCAGCATAAGCAGCTAAGTCTCTAGCACTACTGAAATATCCTATGTCAGGAGATTCTGCAAGTATAGCGATAACCGTAGTCTTACCTACCCCTGGAATAGTTATAATATTATCTACTTTATGTTTTAGCTCAAGTATTATAATTAAGTAGCTTATCGATATCAGATTCAATGTGTTTAATTTCTCCGGTAATATGCTTAGCAAGCTTCCTATAACTAGTACAAACTGATTTAGGTAAGTGATCTTTATTCTCAAGATAATTCTGAGTTTGTACATATTGAGTTTTAAGATTCTGTAAGCAGCGATATAAGTCTTGTAATTCTTGTGTGTTTTACTTTTAGGAATATATAAAGGTAGATCATTTTTACTAGCGAATTCTGCTATAATCATACTATCAAGTTCATCTGTTTTATGACGACATAATTTGCTTTTAGCAAAAGCGTTAAATACACGAAGGGTTAATTATACTCACTTGATGGCCATTATTATACAAAAAATTAGCAAATGACTTACCATAACTACCTGTAGCCTCAATACAAGCTACAACTTTAGCAACTTTATGTTTTTGTAGCCATTTAGTTAGGAGTTTAAAACCTTATTGATTATTATCTATTCTTGTTTGATAATATTTAGTGTCAATGAGTAATTATATTGATAGATCTAATTTTGAGACATCGATTCCTAAAATAGCTTTAGACATAATATTGCTCCTTGATGTAAACTGTTAATATAAAGTGCGAAAAAGCTTTGAGCTAACCATGTTTATACAGAATAAGCATAAGCTTTTCTTAAGATACTGTCCAGCCTTGGGCTTTTTGAAAGAGGGCTCTTATCAGTGCCACAAATTTTTACTTTACTATTTTTATTAATTGAATAATGTTTATTGTTCTAAGAATCTGATTCGATAAATAAAGTTCTATGTAATATCAAAATACAAGTTTAAAACATAATATGTACTATTTTGAAATACAAAAACAACTAGAAAAATGATACTTGAAAACATATTGCTAGGTATCTCACTTGCAGCGCCAATAGGACCAGTTAGTATTGAAATGATAAACCGCGGCTTAAAAAAGGGATTTTGGGCAGCTTTTATAATAAGACTTGGAGGATGTATTGGCAATATTCTCTGCTTAATACTAGCTCACTTTTGCTTATCGAGCTTATTGGTTTATCCGCTTATTATTAATTTAATAAGTGTCACTGGCGCTGTATTTTTAATATATATGGGGTTTAAAAATTTTCTAAAAAAAGAGCTGAACTTAATTGCTTCTAATAAATTAATTTCTATGGTTGAGAAAAATGGGTTACTTGTAGGATTTATTTTATCATTAGCAAATCCAGTATCTATTGTGTTTTGGCTTGGAATATTTGCAGCTACCATAAATACTCCTGATGCTGAATCTTCAAATTTTGGTCTTAGTTTATTTATTATTATTGGGGTTTTAATCTGGGGTGCTTTTTTAAGTGGAGTGCTCGCCTTAGGAAATCGTTTCTTAAAACCACCTATAATTTTAGTAATTACTAAAATTGCTGGGTTGGTATTAGTGGCCTTTGGCATTAAGTATTGCTGGCTTAGTATTAGCAAAATATTTATCTAACAATATATAGAAGGATTTTAATAAATGATCCGTAGATTTGATCTCTACATATCGAGTAGGTTAGGATTAACTAAAAAAATAGTAGCTTAATGAATATTATTTATCTATGGTATTTATGTTAAATAATATGAAAGAAGCATTATGAAAAGAAAAGATATTTCAAAAGATGAGGCTTATGCATGGAATAAGGTCCCTGATCTTACAGAAAAGGAACTCAATGATATAGAGCATATTCAAAAAATTATACAATTGATGATTCACAATGACATGAAATCATGTGGTCGTTATTCTATGAAGTATAATGGTTATGAATTTTCTGTTTTAAAGAAAGAGAAAGGAGAAGAATTTGAAATTGATATTATGTTTACCCATGAAAAAGGCAAAGTAGTCCAATGGTTCGGAACTATTAAGAAATATCAAATGAGTCTTGAGTCAGAGTTAAAAGAAGAGTTAGGCATAAATATTATAGATATACCGAAGGAAATTCCGATGCATAATGTACATAAGTGTATAGATCTGTGTATTCATACTGAGGTTAGATCAGAGAGTTTTCTTGTTGATAATATGAAGGTATCGTGGGAAACCTTATCACGTGGAAGACATTATATGTTTAATATCCTTGAGATCCCTTATTACCCTTTCTTTGATAATGAAGATGGAATTGTACGTAGCTATCACGAATCTTCTCGACCTCTTGCTGGGGATAGTGGTAGTGAGGAATATAGCGAGTAGTCATGGGAACCGTCATTATGATTGCGTAAATTTGGACCAGGATTTGGTAGGTTTGGTATGGGTATGATTCTATCCCACAACAACAATTAACTGTCAGATTAACTCATTACTTTTACAATTAACGCTTACCTTATAAGTTGTCTTTTTTATTCAAAATCTGCTGTTTTATCTTCTTAGCCTTTTTTATATAATTGTGTTCAAGGTTAAGTCCTGGATAATTTTGTAATATATTACTGGCACGTTCAACCAGAGATAGAGCATAGTTATCATTATGTGTTATATTCTCCAATTGTGCCAAAGAAATTAGAGCATTTGCTACCTCAGGGTGATTGGGTCCATAGTAGCTTTCTTGAAATGCCATTGCTTTTTCCAATAGTTCTCTAGCCATACAGTATTCACCTAAACGCAAATATGTTTCTCCTAAGACATCCATAGTATATATTATTGCAACATGATTATGAGTGCCATAATAATTCTCTTGAATTGCTAGAGCTTCTTTTAGCAATGTTTTTGCTTTATTATAATCCCCTAACAATAAATAGGTTTGTCCCAAACGGCTTAAAGTAAATGCGATTTCTGTGTGTTTGCGAGTGCCATAATAATGTTCTTGAATAGATAATGCTTCTTCAAATAATATTTGAGCTTTACTATGATCACCAGACCATAAATACGTTCTTCCTAAAGTATTAAGAATAAATGTTATTTCTATATGTTTACGAGTACCATAATAATTCTCATAAAAAGTTAAAGCCTCATTGGATAAAACTTTTGCTTTGTTATAATCTCCTAGGGATAAATATACCCTTGCTAAACGACGTATAGTAGAGGAGGTTTCTATATGTTTGCGGGTTCCATAATAGTTTTCTTGAATTGTTAGGGCCTCTTCTAAAAATGTTTTTGCTTTATTATAATCCCCCAACCATAAATATGTATGTCCTAATCTGTGTAGAATCAATGCAATCTCTTTACGATTATGAGTAGAATGGTGTTTTTGATGAAAATTCAGGGCTTCTTCCAATAATTCTTTAGCTTTCTTATAATCTCCAAACCATAAATATACATGCCCTAAAACGTTGAGAGTTGTGATTATTTCTACATGGTTATGAGTGCCATAATAGTTTTCTTGAATTGTTAGAGCCTCCTCTAAAAGTGTTTTTGCTTTATTATAATCCCCAAGTTTACGGTATGCGTCTGCTATATATATTATTAATTGCACAGAATCTAATAATCCTAAATGTTTTTTTGTATAAAAATATAAATCTTCAATCTGTGGTAACAATATTTTTACTAATTCATAATCATTAGATTTTTTGTTTTCTAATGGATAAATCTTTTTGATAGTATCTATTGCTTTTTTAAGAACTATTTTTTGTTCTTGTAAATTCATAGTTGATCTAATACAATCCTGCAACAAATGATGAATAGCAACTGTATCTGGGGTTACCTTTAACAAAGAATATTGGCGTAAAAAAGATACAATTTTATTAAATTCTATTTCTGTTTTATTGTCTGTGACTCCATATAAATATTCTATCAAGAATGATTTTGGGATGTCTACAAAATGACAAAAGGCTAAAATATTTAAAAGATTTATAGCTTTACCTGTTTTATCGTTGTCTCTAATTTCTTTGAGTGATAAATTCCAAGCAATGTAGACTGGTATATGCCTATCTGACACTGGCATTACCTCACTTGAAAGAAGGATATTTTTCTCTTCTTTATACAACTCTAGGTATTTATCAATTGTAATTTGATTTTGCGCTATATATGCTCCTGCTTGTGATATAGCAAGTGGTAAATAACCGAGTTTCTTAACTAAAGTTGTACATTTGTCATGACACTGAGAATTAGATATTAGATTTTTTAATAATTCTAGAGATTCAGATTCTTCCATTACGTCTACTTCAATAGCTGAAGGAATTTTATAATTACGAGAAGTTATTATTATATCTCCTTTCTGTGGTAAATATTTTTCTATAATTTCTATATTCGGAACATTATCAAATACCAATAGCAAGCTCTCTTGACTATTAAACCAATTCCTTACTACGGATATTTTTTGCTCCTCTTTCATATCATCTCTTAATAAGCCAAGTTCATTGCCTAATTTGAAATAATTTGCCTTTAGTTTATCTTCATCGTTAGCTGTTATCCATCCCCTAAAACTATAGTGTTTAACTGGATTATTAACTGCATCCAATGCTAGGTAGGTTTTCCCAACACCACCTAAGCCATGCAAACCCACTAAAATAGCTTGGTTTAATTTCTGCTCATTATGTTGTAATTTCGATAAAATTTCATCTCGTAATCTTGTCCTATTGACAAAATATACTGGTAAATATGGTGTATTCCATGCGGACTCTATGGTTACGTTAGTTGTTTTATTATATTTCTGTTCTATATTCTGTGTATATGAAGATTTCTTAATAAGACAAAGACATAAAATTAGAACTGCCAATATGGCATAAATATATAGATGTGGTAGAGACTTTAGTTTTATTAAAATACTATTTTTACTATTATTGTAGGTCTTAGTTGCTTTGAGATAATTTGACGAATCAGGTGATCCAGATGACACAATGGTATTGTATCGTTCATTAAACTTAACTAGTATTTCTTCAATCCTATTTCTATGATTATGGAAAAACTTTTTTAATATTTCAAAAAAAAGAAAATATTGATTCTCATACATTGAAACATCGATATAGTCAAAAGACTTATAGATAATGTTCCTATTATCGATAGGGCCTAAAGATAACAACAATGTGTTTGTTATATGTTTTTTGAAATCAAGTCTTTCTAAGACAATCTCGTGTTCTTTTCCTTCCATTTGTTCTGTAGTTACCAGCGAGGGTTCTAAAATATAAATTTTGTAGTGTTTTGCAGATAGAGATGAAGGTAATGGTGGAAGAGATGAATAATGTTGCTGTTTATCTACACGAACATTATCCGTTAGAAGCTTTAGACTGTTTTGGAGATAATTTATTAATAAAATTTTACTATTATAATCTTGTTTTTGTAAAGAATCAATGACTTGTTGATATCTGGTAATAGAAAAACTTTCTATTCTATCTTTAAGAAAAGATGCTACTTCATTTAAACTTTCATAAAACCCTTTTTGTACAAGTAAACAAAGATAATATTGTTGTACTATTTTATATTTATCTGATTTTTCAATAAAATCTATAATGCTACCTCTAGCACTACCACCAATTTTTTTTCGTATATTTTGAATATGAGTGTTAACTGTTTGTAGTTCTAGTGTTTTTTTTGTTGTTGACAAAAAATTTGCTATTGCGTGAGGTGTTTTCCCACTTAGTATACATGATATTATGTCAATTTCTCTGTAGGTGAATTTTACATTATTGATAACTCGTAAATGTTTTTCATAAATTTCTTCAGCAAAAACTAAATCACTCATATCATAACAATATATTTTATTAACTGATTTTACAAAAAAAGAATTTTTGCTATCTATAAAAAGCTATTAATTTGCTTCTTAATATCAAATTACGTAGAAAATGAATAGATACTGTCATATATGTGATAATGTGTAAGTACTTAGGAAAGTCAGTTTAATTTTATCACTCCTTGTCTATATACAATCAAAAATTAATGACCTCATCTATCTTATTCCAATTCTTACTGATTTCTTAAAATCATTTATTTATAACGTTCGAACGATCTCTTATTTTCTAGGCAATTGAGATTGTCAGAGATTTTGTGAATTTGAAATTTTTAGCTTCAAATTTTTAGCTCTTTTTATATAATTGTGTTCAAGGTTAAGTCCTGGATAATTTTGCAATATATTATTGGCACGTTCAACCAGAGATAAAGCATAGTTATCATTATGTGTTATATTCTCCAATTGTGCCAAAGAAATTAGAGTATTTGCTACCTCAGGGTGATTTGGTCCATAGTAGCTTTCTTGAAATGCCATTGCTTCTTGCAATAGTTCTCTAGCTTTTTTATAATTTCCTAATCTTAAATGCGCTTGGCCTAAATAATGTAGGGTAAATGCTATTTCTATATGTTTGTGAGTCCTATAGAAATCTTCTTGTGAGGCTAAAGCTTCCTCTAATAATTCTATTTCTTTGTTGTTGTCAGAAGCTAAGTACGTCTCTCCTAAATCTCTTATAATGAAGAGTGTGTCTATGTGTTTACGAGTACCATAATAATTCTCTTCAAAAATCAAAGCTTCTTCCAATAATTCTTTAGCTTTCTTATAATCTTCTAATCTCAAATATGCTTCTCCTAAGCGTCGTAATGTATATGCTACTTCTATGTGTTGACGACTACAATAATAGGATTCTTGTAAAGTCAATGCCTCCTTTAATAAAGGTAGTGCTTTGTCATAATGCCCTAGTTTTGAGTATGCTTGACCTAAATAACGTAGAGTAAATGATATTTCTATGTGTTTACGAGTGCCATAATAATTCTCTTCAAAAACCAAAGCTTCTTCCAATAATTCTTTAGCTTTCTTATAATCTCCTAATCTTAAGTATGCTTCTCCTAAACGTCGTAATGTATATGCTATCTCTACATGGTGATGGCTGCCATAATAAGTTTCTTGTAAATCTAAAGCTTCATCCAATAATGTTTTAGATTTATTATAATTTCCTAATCTTAAATAGCTTTCTCCTAAGCAGCGTAAAGTAAACGCTATTTCTACGTGGTGACGGTTGCCATAATATTTTATTTGAGAAATCAAAACTTCATTTAACAAAACTATTGCCTTCTTATAATTCCCTAGTCGTGAGTATGCTTGACCCAAGAGGCTTAAAGCAGAAATTATTTCCTTGTGTTTACTTGTGCTGTGGTGTTTCTCTTTAATAGCCAAAGCTTCCTCTAATAATTCTTTGGACTTATTATAGCCGCCTAATTTAAGGTATGCGTCTGAGATGCATATAACTAATTGGACCGTGTCAATGTGTTTAAAATGTTTTTTTGTATAAAAATATAAATTTTCAATCTGGGGTAACAATATTTTTACTAATTCATAATCATTAGATTTTTTGTTTTCTAATGGATAAATCTTTTTGATAGTATCTATTGCTTTTTTAAGAACTATTTTTTGTTCTTGTAAATTCATAGTTGATCTAATACAATCCTGCAACAAATGATGAATAGCAACTGTATCTGGGGTTACCTTTAACAAAGAATATTGGCGTAAAAAAGATACAATTTTATTAAATTCTATTTCTGTTTTATTGTCTGTGACTCCATATAAATATTCTATCAAGAATGATTTTGGGATGTCTACAAAATGACAAAAGGCTAAAATATTTAAAAGATTTATAGCTTTACCTGTTTTATCGTTGTCTCTAATTTCTTTGAGTGATAAATTCCAAGCAATGTAGACTGGTATATGCCTATCTGACACTGGCATTACCTCACTTGAAAGAAGGATATTTTTCTCTTCTTTATACAACTCTAGGTATTTATCAATTGTAATTTGATTTTGCGCTATATATGCTCCTGCTTGTGATATAGCAAGTGGTAAATAACCGAGTTTCTTAACTAAAGTTGTACATTTGTCATGACACTGAGAATTAGATATTAGATTTTTTAATAATTCTAGAGATTCAGATTCTTCCATT
>JABDAD010000001.1:48291-98177 GCA_013289335.1 Alphaproteobacteria bacterium
AACCGAGTTTCTTAACTAAAGTTGTACATTTGTCATGACACTGAGAATTAGATATTAGATTTTTTAATAATTCTAGAGATTCAGATTCTTCCATTCCATCTACTTCAATAGCTGAAGGAATTTTATAATTACGAGAAGTTATTATTACATCCCCTCTTAAAGGAAGATACTTCTCTACAATCTCCATGTTGGGAACATTATCAAATACTAAAAGAAGATTTTTCTGATTGTTAAGCCAATTTTTTACAATCGATATCTTCTGTTCTTCATTCATATCATTTTTTAATAATCCAAGTTCATTACCTAATTTAAAGTAGTCAGCCTTGAGTTTATCTTCATCATTTGATGTAATCCATCCTCTAAAACTATAAATTTTTATTGGATTATTGATCATGTCTAAAGCAAGATATGTTTTCCCAACTCCTCCTAACCCGTGTAAGCCTACTAGTATAACTGGGCGTAATTTTTGATTATCATTCTGAAGTTTTGCTAAGATTTTGTCTCTTAATTCTGTCCTTTTTACAAAATATCCAGGTAGATACGGAGTATTCCATGGTGATATTATGTTTGTTTCCATATTGTATTTCAGTGCATTGGTACTAGTGGTATTTCCAGAATTTTTCAGATTTTTGTTATTTAACTTAGGGTCTGTATATATGGATAACATACTAAAATAAAAACATAAAATTATTATAAATGCTGGATAAATATATCGATATGATATGGATTTTAGTATTATCCAACTATTGATTTTTTCATAAAATGACTTACTTTTTTGGAGTATATTGGGTGAACTAGTTATCTCTGGTATAGTTATGCTACTACATCTTTGCTTAAATTTAGCTAATACTTGCTCAGTCTCATTTCTATAGCGTGGAAAAAACATTTTTAAAATTTCTAAAAAAAGACAGTAGTGATTTTCTTGTGTAGAGTTATCAATATAGTTAAAGGTTTTTGTTGCTGTAGTATTTTGATTATTTTTCTCTGATCCAAAAAATATCAATAAAACATTTAGGATTGTTTGATTTTGAGAATTCGGATTCTTTAAGATTTTCTTGTTACTTTCTTTCACTTCGATTTGATCTGTAGTACATTCTGACTGTTCTATAATGTAAATTTTGTAATGTTTATCTGATATAGGTGGTGATAGGACTGGAATAGACGTGTAATACTGCTTGTGATCAACTGTCACATTGTTAGTTAGAAGTTTTAGATAATTTTGAAGATTATTTATTAATGCAGTTTTATTAAAATCATACTCCTTATCGCTTAATACATTAGGATCTTTGCTATAACTTACTATAGTAAAATTTTCTATTTCCACTTTAAGTAATATTGCTAGTTCATTTAAAATCTCGTAAAATTCTTTTTGTATAAGTAAATTCAGGTAATATTGGTGTACTATTTTGTGTTTATCTGATTTTTCTATAAATTCAATAATACTTCCCCTTGTGTTACCATCAATTTTCCGCCTAATATTTTGTATATGTGTATTTACCGTTTGTAATTCAATCTTATTAATTGCAGACAAAAAATTTGCTATTACTTGAGGGGTTTTACCACTCATTAAACAAGCTATGACGTCAACCTCTCTTGGAGTAAATTGTATTTTACCAATAACTCGTAAATATTTTTCATAAATTTCTTCTGGAAAAGCCAAATTACTTTTTTGTATTATCATCTTTATCTATAAATATAATTGGAATTATTTTTTTCACATAGAACTTATGTAGTACATATATAAATTAAAGTAAATTTAATAGTAATCTACGGTTGATAAGTCGAAATATAAAATAACTTTCCTCAAGTGTTACGTTTTTTGAAGCCTTTTCTCCTGCGTTCACTCTTATATGCTACATATATAAGGAGTGTAGTAAATAATTTATTACTACTTGATTTTATATTAGATAGTATATTAGACAATTTTTGTTGATATCAATTAATCATTTTCTGCATAAAAATATAGTTAGATATGTTTATCATATTTTAATATTGGGTCATGAAAATGCAAAATTTACAAAAAGACATTCTCTACATAAAACATAATTTAGATATGCTTTTAAAGTACTCTGAGACATTTTCTGATAATGAAACAAAGTACATTATTAGAAATGGATTGTTATATTTGCTGCCATATAAAGATATTAATCTTCATTTAAACTATTCTAAAAAAGAGCTAATAAGGTTAGCTTATAAAGTAAGAGCTTTGATTATGTGTAAAAATTTTGAGGCTCAGGTATATGATACTCCTGATGATGTTTCCATAGTATATGAGGATACTCCTTTTAAGAACAAAGAACCATTATGCTTTGAGCACAAAATTGCCCATAAAATGGCTTTTCTTCACACTTGACTAAGTACTATTATGTTTGGTAACGTACTATTTAATAATTTAACTAAAAGAGAACTAGAGGCAGTAGAAAATCTTGTAATAATCGGTAGTCTTAAGGGAGCAGCCAATATAATGCGCATATCTACAAGAACATTAGAAAAACACTTAAGCCATATTAAGCCTAAATTAGGCATACAACATAAAAGTCAACTTAATCAGTTGTATATTGAAAATTTCTATGAAAAGAAAATTCTCTAATATCAGTACTTGTGTGGGATGGATCAAATTAATTAGTGGTTAAGTGAAATTCTGAAATTATCGTATGCTAGGAAATTAATTTATCCTAAATCGAAGTTATAAAACTTCTTACAAAACAGAAGAATATGGCAACATTCTTCTTATACTCTACTACCTAAACTACTAACAGGTCTAGTACGAATAGGTGATATGGTACGTTTTAAATCTCCATATTTTACCTTTCCACATAATTTTTTTTCTGTTCTTATCAAAGCATCTCTCATACTATTAGCAAGATTTTTGCTAAGTTCGCTTTCTCTAGCAAGAATCCTAGATTCTATAACATCTTCTGTCATCTGCCTTTTTCTTCTTGGATCGCCGGTTTTTACAGCACGACCACCTTCCTCTATTTTAGCCAGTTTTTCATTAGCGCGTTCATAAGCAGGTTGCACAGCTTTATTTATTTTAATTAGTTCTTTTAAAAGATGCTCGCGCTCAGGAGATAAGTCAGCTCCTCTGCTGGCTTCGATATGGGCAATCATTGCACTAGAAATACTGCCAATTGCAACTGCTACAATCTCTTGCGCCGTTTCTTTTCCTCTTGTTTCTGCATCAGTATCTCCTCTTCTGCTTGTTACACTTGTCACTGCTTCATATCGGGCCAATATATCTGCAAATTTACCTTCTCTCATATCTTTGAAAATTCCTTCAAAAATATATGCTCCTGTCTCATGAATAAATAGTTCTTCAGTATGAGCTTGTCTGCGATACTCTCCTCTAATATCTTCTGGAAGCACTTGCGATACCAACTGTCTTACACTGCTAACATCGCTACCCCCAAGACCTCGTACTAACATTTCTACATTTTTTTCAACTCCACAATCATACAAATCATCAATTGCATGTGTCATCTCATGGCTAAGTACTTGAGTTAGAGGTTGTGTTCTTCTCTTGTCACTATTAGTATTAATAGTTATCGCTTTTGTTTCTATATCATAGAATGCCAAGCTACCTTTTTTTCCTAAATCTTCTCCTTTAAGTCCAGCAAAACCTTTGCTGGGGTTTAGCATTCCAACTTGAACATCGTATAGATCTTGTGTTGGACGAGACAACGCACAATACTCCTCAGCACAACATTCTATTAATGCTGGTCTTCCGCTCATTCTGTATTCTCAATTATTCCTAGTAAATTATCGTAGACTTCTTCTGCTTCTATTGCAAGATCAGACTCTATATCTTTATATACAGGATCGCTTTCATTAAGTAATAAACCTATTCCAGCTACGGCATCATGCCACGCTACTTCGTCGTGTGGGAAATCAGCTACTTTTTTTACTAACCAATAAACATCTTGGAGGTCCTGGTATTTTTTAATATTTGAGTCATCATGTCTAACCTTTATCAGTTCTCTTAGAACATCTTTGTACTTACTAGCTTCACCTGGAAATTTCTTCTCAATGGAAGACTTAATTGTACTTAAAGAAGTGTCTAATAACTCTTTAACTTTTAAGTCCATATCCTTTATTCTAATTTTTTATTAACCTTTACATTATAACAAAAATTAACGTAGATTAAAAGATAAAAGAAAAAGTACGCAAAACTAGGCCTGTTACAAATATTGTGGTATATATAAGTAATACATAGAATTGTTTGCAACTTTCTATTATTCCGATACGTGACACCAAAAAAATAACTGACTTCTTTATATTTTGAGTTATTTTACTCAATATGTAGAGTATATACAGATTAAATATGTATGAACGTCCCATTTAAAACAAATATTAAGTAGATTCCATTTATGTATAAAAAGCGATTTACAAGTACACAAACCAAGTGGTTAGGCAACGGCAAAGCTCCAAAAAACTACAAGTTTATAATATGATACTTCAAACGTCTGTGCATAAAGCATCATTTTAAGAGAGTATATCTAACCTAGATCTTCAAGGACGTTTGGTCAAAAGCTATGTTGGAAAAACTTATCTAGCACTCGATATGATATATAATCCGGCAAAAGATTATAGTTTTAAAGGATGGATTACTGCAAACGATGAAGATAAAATTAAAGCAGATTATTTTAAACTAGGCAATGAACTTGGTTTACTAAAAGATGGTATGAATGAAGACCAAAAAATTGCTATAGTAAAGAACTGGCTTAATAGTCAGGAAGATCTATTACTAGTATTTGATAATGTTCCAAATATTGAAATTATAGAAAAATACTTGCCACAGAAAGGGGATATAATAGTAACTTCTCGTAATTACAAAATTCCTTCTGCGATAGATGTCAATGGTATGGAAGAGCCAGAAGCGCTTGCTTTATTAAGGAATTTAATAGCTGATTCTAGATGTGAGGATAAATGCATTATTTTAGCAAAAAAGCTAGGTTATTTACCACTTGCTATATCACAAGCGGGTGCATACATATCTCATAATACAATGACAATTGATGAATATTTACATCTTTATAATGGAGAGCAAGATATTCTACTTTCAAGTGAGGTAATGCCTATATCAGATAAACATGCACCTGTATATATTGCATGGCAACTTACTTTAAAAGAGATCAAAGAAAAAGATAAGACAGGTAAGGCAATAGATCTACTAAACCTTATCTCATTTTGTAGATATTCCAAAATCGTTCCTAATAGAATATTTGTACGGCACCGTAGATAACAAGACAGTGATAGAGTTTAACAAGATTACGGAGTTTTTAAGACAATATTCTTTACTCAAAATAACTACTGATACTGTTGCAATTCACCACTTAGTACAAGATTGCATTAGATCAAATATGATACAAGAGAAACAAAAAAACTGTACTCAAAAGGGCCATAGATACTATTAAAATAATTTACCCATTAGAAAATAAAAAAGCCAATGATTATGAAGTAGCAAAGATACTGTTGCATCAATTAGAAAATATTTTTGTTTATGTAAAAAAGATCATGGGAGAGCTATCTTCTGCACAATTAATAGTATATATAGCAGATGCATACGTCAAACTAGGAAATAATAGTAAAGCAAGAACATTATTAGAGAAAGCTTTAATGATACAAGAAAATCACTATGGGACTCGTAAGCATATAGTAATTGCAAATACTCTTAGCACTGTTGGTCAAGTCTATATGCAGCTTGGTGACGTTAATAAAGCTATGGACATATTAGAGGAAGCCCTAACTATTCAAGGAGAGTATTACGGTACTGATAAGAATATAGAGGTAACTTTTACTATGAGCAGATTAGGCAAAGCATACATTCAGTTAGGTGATTATAATAAAGCTAGAGTATTGCTAGAAAAATCACTAGTTTTTCAGGAAAGCTATTATGGACCTAATAACCCAGAATTTGCTGATATTTTGATAGCTTTGGCAAAATTATAGTACGTGTCCAATCATATTAAAGATGCCATGCTTTTGTCAGAACGTGCAACTAATTATACTAACAAATAATTCAAGCTTTGATCCAAAACAGTAGTTACATCAAGGAGATAGGCATAATAAAGCAAGGAATCTTGGAAAAGCAAAGAGCATATAAAAGTTATTAATTGTACTAGTTAAGACAAGATCTGACGGCTGTAAGGATCAGGCGGCTTGATAAGGTATTATCGAGTTGTCTGATATTCTCTCCACTCTTATCCATTATCCAGGTTATTTTAGACAAAATATTCCTTAGAAAACGCTTTATTATTGAAACTATATTTGGCTATCTCAAAGAACAATTTAATATAAAACCTAGTATGCATCAGCCTCCCAGCAACTTCTTTGCTTCCATCTTCTAGCTCTAAATTCAAGATACAATCCATAACCGGGGTTAAATAATCAGACACCCAAAGTAAAAGAAATTATACAATTTAAGGGTTCTACGCTATATCCCACTTATTATTAATGGGTATACGCTGGCACGGACTTCTAAACCACGGATTCTCTGCGTCTATAGAAACGCATGGACTCTTTATTTCATAAGGTTTAGTTGTAGTACATGAAAGCATTGTAATTAAACAAAATATCAATAAAGCACTTCTAATAACGAGGTTCATTGTTCTTTTTGGCATTTTCTAACTCCTCCTCCGGATCAATATAGGCATCATTAAATATACATACTAATTTTTGTCCAAGCCTTGCAGAAAGCTTGTGGAACACATGCTCAATAATAATTATATTTGTATTAGAATCGCTTGCATGTACGTTTACCATCGATTCTCTGAGGTCATCATCAATAGCAAAAATAGCTGGCATGTCTTTATTTTTGTCTCGGAACTCTAAATATGTAAATTCTCCATCATCGTATACTTTAATTGGCGCAATATCTTCGTTTCCACTAATAGAATAATTGAAATTATATTTTTCAGGATGAGATAGGTCTGGGCCTGAAGAAGAAGCGTGGAATGTTCTTATACTATCTGTTTCTTCGTCCTCTGGATATAAAAATCTGACATTAAATACCATATCCGGATCTCTTATATCTTCGGCTTCTTCTGCGTATAACTCAAAGAAATAAGTCCTTTTATTTGTTATTAATGTCATATTTGTTGTAGCATCATCTTCCATAGGTTTTATAAAAATTCTAAAACCAGAAGGAACTATTTGCCACGCCGAAGTATCCCCCATAGAAATACTGACTACTTCTTCATCTTGCGCTAATTCAATAGATGTTTGATATCCATAATAGCCAACAAATTTAAACACGTCATCTGGACTATATACTAATACACGTATCCTGCTATCAATAGCGGTCGGTCGTGACTCTCTTATTGAAAAAGAAGGCATTGCAAGTAGAAGCAAGCTTACTAATAAAAAAAACCTTATATTACTTACCATTATTATCTCGTATAAATTTCACACTATAGTCGGTAACCGTAAATTCAAATGGAGTACCGGCTGGTAATTTTATATCAACTTGGTCCATATCAAAACCTATAGTAGCTTGCCAATCTGTATCTTCAAGATTTTTCCCAGTATGTTCATATGATTTTGCATTAAATACAATAACAACCTTATTATGTGTAATGAAGTCAATTGATTTAACGTCTATAGTTCGTTTCGCTTGATTCTGAAACCTAAGTACTGGAGATTCAGGATTATCCAAACTAATATAATTATTATAATTATTATACATTATCTTAGTAGAAGTATTTTGAATAAATAACATTCTGTCTGCCAAGTCAAGGTAGTCATATCCTTCCCTAATTTTTACAAAAGCATCTAAAAAAACTGAAGCAATAGACTTTTGCGTATCATTAGGAAAAGCGTTGGCTTCGCTAATCTCAGCCTCATATTCGTATAAGTCCGTTATTTCAATTGCATAACGAATCTGCTGCTTAATAGGAAATAGCCAATTAATATTTATAGCAAGCAACGACGCTAATGCTACTAAAATAAAGACCTGAACCATTAACACAGATCTGGAAATTAATGGGAAAATATATATTTGATTGTACCAAATGCGTGCTTGCTTAAAATATTCTCCACTTTCAACTAATTTGCGCATATAAATTAATATAAATAATACAGCTGTGACATCACAATCTAAGCGATAATTTTAATATAGCATAGGTCAAATAGCTTATACACGCAATCCAGGTCGAATGGTGTGTCATTATTGTAATACACTCACCTTCTTCGGAGATTAAAATTATATCAAATTTTCCTACTGATTACCACAACCAGGATTACCATAAACAAATTTCTTACAGAAGAAAAATTATATTATTTGATAATTTTTTTGTTGACCCTTAATCCATAACTCGGGTTAACTATAAATTGTACAAACATACTTTCGTGGACACTGTCTTACAGCTAGTCTTAATTAAAGTGTGTCAAATGAGGAGATGATAATTTAAAAAAATCTATTAAGATTAGATAGTAAGCTACTTGCACTTTACGGTCTAGGTACGAGCTATGATGATATATCAAGTCATCTACAAGAAATATATGGTGTTGATGTATCTAGTGCCACTATTTCTTCTATAACAGACAGAATAATTCCACAAATTGCAGAGTGGCGTAGTAGACCTCTTGAATCAATTTATGCTGTAGTATTTTTGGATGTTATGTTTTTTAAAGCAAGACAAGATGGTAAAGTAGTTACTAAAGTTCTCTATAATTTATGGGGATAAATCAATCTGTGTAGAAGGATATATTAGGATTTTATGCTTGTGAATCTGAAGGTGCACATTTTTGGCTTGGGGGTACTCAATGACCTAAAAGCTCGAGGTGTTCAAGATATACTAATTAGCTGCATAGATGGTCTTAAGGGTTTCCCTGAGGCTATAGGCACTTCGTTTCCTAAAACTGAAGTACAGCTTTGTGTAGTGCAGCAAATTAGCTCTTTCCTGCAAAGAACCCCAAGTAACACTACATAATTTAATCAACACTTATGTTGTCGTAAAGCAGCACTATCTATAGACTATATAATAAGACATTAGGTGTTGCCTTCATCTCTAATTTACTGCAGCGACAATTGTAACCATGACTCCAACAGTCATGAAAATCTGAGTCAATTGGAGTTAAGTATTTTTTAACTAGTCACATTCTTAGTCTTTTTTACATAATTTTTTGCATTTTTTGCATAAGAGATAATCAGATTCACAACGGAGGTAACCCGGAGGTGAACTTTTATTATGGAGAAAAATTATGTCAAAAGAGAATAATATAGAATTTGAGTATGCTGATTTAGTAAGGAGCTATTCGCTAGAATTCGTAGAAGAGTGCCAAACATCTTGGCCCGAGATGGATGGGTATTATATATACCCCGTGGAGGTCATGCCAGAGGGTTTGTTGCCTATTGTTATACCAGAAATTGTAGATGTACAAATGGATGAAATGCTATTTACAGATGTGCAATTATATATACCAGAAATACCGAAACCGCCCATTCCTGTTATGTCAGATGAACCTGTTACACTAGAAGTTTATGATATAATAATGGATCAGCGATTAGCTGGAGATCATGTACCTGACACCCCATATCAGATACTTTTAGTTGATGGTCTCCTTGGCGTTCTTGAGATATTATACTAACCTATATGTAGAAAAATAATACAATTAGACCTAACTAGTATTTCCTCTAGTTCGGCCTAATTGTATATTAATTTCATCTTTTTTTTGTATCAAATCGTTTATTTTCCTAAGATATGTGTTTTTCTCTTCATCTCCTATGGCAGGATCCAATAATTTTTCTTGTAATACACGGACTAACCCATCATAAGCATCGGCTTTTGTAAAATCAGTATTTCTACTTATAGACTTGGCCTTATTAAAAAGCATTTCCGCGAAATATAAATTTTGTTGCGTTAAAGATTGATATTCAGTGACTGAAGTATCACTTTGCAATAAAACGCTTATTATTCGGATAAAATGATTTGAACAGGGGGTATCATTTTGCACTAGTAAAAGCATAATATCGCCCAAACATATGTATAACGAAGCTAATTTCTTTAGCTGAACTTTATCCATTATTTGTATAAGACCAGTAGAAGTGAAAATATTATCTTTTTCCTCTCCTACAAGGATTTTTGCTATCAATGATAAATAGGGGGCTATATTAGCTTTCCGGTCTATCTGAATAAGATCCTTGTAAGATTCAATGATTTTTAGATCACAAAAAAATATATTATATGTCTCATTACTTGGAATTTTTGTTACTTGTTTACTTGCATTTGGATTAAAGTCCGATATATAAGCCTTATCGTCCTGCTTGATAATGTTTATGTCATCTATCAAACTCAAAATTTGCTCTTTAAGTCCAGTAGTGTTAAAATTTTTTATCTTTTCTTCTATTTCTTCTTTACGTATTATCAACAATCCGCTTGCATCACTTAGATATCCTTCCAAAAGTCCAAGTTTCAAACCTAAATATTTACTTATTTCAAAATATTTTTTGCCATCTTCTATTTTTCCATTATAGAAGTACGTTCTACCAAGAGAATAAATCAAACGAGTATAAATTTGTGGTAAGTTCTTAACTACACTAAGCTCTGTTAGAACTTCTTCTTTAAGAAGATGATCAAAATTTACTTTGATTTTACTACGTGAGTTGATGTAGTTTTCTATTAAGTTTTTGGTGTATAGTAATATTTCCTTTGCCTTTTTTCCATCATGATTGTTGTACATATAATAAGATGCAAGCGCATGAAGGCTATAAGCATAACTTAATAAAAAGGATGTATCCATCTCGGCTTTATTAAAATAGTTTTCTACATCCTTTATATTTTTGAAATCAAGGATTTTTTCAACTTTTTTGATCAATCTTTGGTTTTTATCTAATTGTTCACTATTAACATTATTAGCGTTAAACCCTGTGGTGTGGAGTATTTTAAGAAAATCTTCTAAATCTATAATAATATTTGGTGTGGTAAATACTACCTGGGAAGAAGATTGTTGCTTTATCCATTTATCATTAGCTAAAAAAATAATCGATAATATAATGAAGACTGCAACTGATAGTGTAACAATCAGACTAGATTTTGTTCTAAAAGTAAAGTAATTGCTTCTCTTATCCGGAATTTCAACCAAGGGTTTGTTGCCTGTAATGAAATTTTCGTAGAATATTTTAAACTCGCTGATAATCTCACTCAATTGATCTAGCTTGAGCAAATCACATACAGCTTCCAAAAAATTAACATAATAATCATCTTTTACCTTTCTTTTTAAAGTCAACAAAGAAAGTTCCTCTCCACTTGTTGTGTTATTATCTTTCTGACTTAGTATGCATGCAAATTCAAGATGTTTCTTCAAATAACGCATTACAATCTCATCATCTTCAGACCACTCTTCTTTCTTACAATGAAAGGTAATCTGCATTTTGCTCAGCAAATAACCTATTTTTTTTAATTGTTTTTCAAAATTTGCTCTTACCAAAAGGTGAGAATAATATTCCTTGATTGTAGCATATTTTTCAGAGTGTTCTAAAAAATCTATGATAGTATCTTTACTATTAGATCCTTGTATTTTATTCATTATATTTTGGACGTGTACACTAACAGTGCGAGGTTGAACAGAAAGGATAGATGCTATTTTTTTCTCGCCGCGATTATGTATAATACATGCTATTACATCTATTTCTCTAAATCCAAATTTTATCCCATTGATTGTTGTAAGATGCTCTTTATATAATTTTTCTGTTGAATCATAAGATGTATGAAATAGCCCCACTTAGTAATACCTCTACTCAATTAAACTAATATGACACATGATAATCTATAGTTGTAATCATGTAAAGTGCTTGTAATTAAAGAATTAGGCAGTGAGCTTACAAAAGACGCATTAGAATATATTATTACTATTAGGACCAGTGTTAAGTTACGCGCGATGAGTCGCCACCACTTCTAAACTTATCTTGCAAAAAATCTTTCTCTACTGTTAGTTCTTCTATTTTTGCATGTAGTGCTTTAATCTGATAATCATTAGATGATTGCTCAAAGCTTCCAAAACGAGATGATAATCCTGCTAATCTGAAAAAGAAAAAATTCAAAGAGTACGCTCTTTTCCTCATATTTTCACAAGAGTATGCAATAAACATGATATATAGCATAGAAAGACTAAGGTGAAGCATCCATGGACAAATGGCCAGGTAGAACGCATGAACAGAAGCATAAAGGACGCTACAGTAAATACTTTCACTTATGCAAGCCATGAAGAGTTAAAACAAAATCTACATTCTTAGCAAGCAAACTTCGCGCAAGTAAATTTGAAAAACAACTACTTAATCTTACCCAAATCTATGTTCAAAAAAAACTTGCAATTAAAATAACACAACTGTAAGTTGTATGTTTGCTTCTTATTTGGAGCTAGATATATGTCGGAAAATTTGATGCGTAAATGATGAATTAAAAAGTTCTTAAAAATCAATTTATAATTACTTAAATTAACATATTTCATTCTTTTATTAATAAAATTATTAGGTAAGCTTGTTATGTCTAGAGGTATTCAATCAACTAACGCTTTTACAGAAAGAGGAAATCCTACATATTGGTATCAGTATCACGATATAGAGAAGATAGGCAAGAGGTTGTTTGTTGATATGCCGGAATCAGTGGTGCTTGCGTCACCGCTTGGTAGGGATAGAATTACTGGAGTAGAAGAATTTAGGAAATTCTTAGAAGATTTATCTCAAGGGAAAATGGTGGTGGGGGCATATAATAGTGGTGGTAACCACTGGATAGCTTATTGTCTAGAACAAAATATTTCTACTGGCGATATTAGATGTTTATATAAAGACTCACTGGATCGTGTAAGGGTAGACTTTGAGCGAACTATTAAAGATGCATTTGGTGATGTCATAGGTGTAGTACCTGTGGTTGGTGGTGCTGGAGGTGATGGTATCGCTGGAGCTACAATTTCGCGTATTAAGGTTATAAGACTTTGTCCAGGAGTGAAAGAACAAAAAGATGGAGATGGGAGCAACTGTGGATTATTTGCGCTTCATAATATAGTCAGGTTTGCTACCGCGTTTATAGGTGAAACAGATATAACTAGAGTAGATTTTTATACACCATCCTATGAAGCCAGAGGATTATCAAGGGAATTATTAGAAGAGAGAGTAAACTTTGCTGGTCAATATGTTGCTGAAGTTTGTGAGGAACATTATCAGAACAAAGCCAGATCTATTATTGCATCATATCATGAGGATGAAGCTGGTATTTTAGTATGGATTGTAGAAGGCTATATCGCTGGAGCTAGGGTTGAAGTTGTTACAGATAGTAGTAATAAGTTTGGGTATAAATACAGAATAAAGGCTCCTGAATCTCAAGCAGAAAATATAGCTAGATTTATTACAGAATTTTTACTTGAGACTTGTGACGTATCGACGCAGTATTCCACTAATCAAGTTGATGCAGATTCATTGCTTTTAGATTTTACATTTGATGATATTAGAGTAGAGCAAAGAACCGAGTCACTTACAAAAGCAGTAGAGGACAAAGCAGATTTTGACGTTGCTAAGTATATGGGTAGTGATACAGAATTACTAACAACATTAGTTCGTGAAGTGATACAAGAATTATCTGTTAAAATGCAAGATTGTGAATTTGTTATAAATATACTATCAAGAATTGCAGATTTTGCAGAAATAGACTTAAACGAGATTGTAACACTTAATAGTATTGTGGATGAAGCAACACAAGAAGCCCATCCATCTCAGGCAAAAAAAGAATATTCGCAAAAATATGTCTTTAAAACAAAACCAGAATTTGACACCAAATCAGGTTTTAAAAAACAAAAAGAGACATCACAGGAAGGAGCGTCTGAATCAAAGACTGAATCTTCTGACATACAATTTTTCAAATTCACTAAGTCTTTTCCAGCTAAGAAAGTAGTACATAGAAAACATCAAGTAGCAGAGGTAGAATCCGATAGCACAGAAGGTAGAGTTGATAGCATAGAAAAACCGCCGAAAAAAGGAGATTCTCCTGAAAAGGTAGCAAAGGACGCCCAAAAGTTCCTGATGGAAGGAGATTTAGCGATTGCATCTCAAGATATCAAAGAAAAAATGGTTATGTTTGTTGGTGTTAGTGGAGGAGGCAAAAGCACTCTTATTAGCTATTTAGGAGGAGCAGAGCTCAAACCAATTAAAAAGCTTGGAGGAGAGTGGGGGTTAGAAGCGGATAAGGAGCTACCAGGAATTTCTATTGGTCATGCTTTTAGGTCTGAGACTTTTTGTCCTAAAGCCTATTCCCCTGAATCTAGTGATTTTAGTTATATAGACTTACCTGGTTTTGAGGATTCAAGGAGTGAAGCTCATGATATTGCAAGCAGTTATTTTCGAGCTGAAATTGCTAAAAGAGCTTCTTATTTGAAGATAGTAATTGTTGTTCCAAAAAGCGATTTTTCTTCAGCTGGTAGAGGGGTGACGCTAGAGAGGGCAATAGCTACTGTAGCAAATTTTTTACATTCTGATGAGAGTGTTAAATTACCTTACATTTCTCTAGTAGTAACTCAAGTTGACACAAAAGAATTTTTTGATGCAAAACGAGAAATAAAAGAGAAGCAAAGGTTTATTGGATATGCACAAGCAGTAGGTGATGAAGATGTGGTTGAAAGTTTAGTCTCTAGAATATCTGAGTTACAGATGTTGGTTGATAGTCAAGAAAGTGAATCCAAGAGGGAAGCAATGGTTCTATTGGAATCGTTTGAAGCAACGCATGGCCATCTCTTAACTGAATTTGGTCGTGTTGTTTTGCATCAAATTAAAGAGAATTTTGCTATTTTTAGTAAGTATTATGATCAGACGCAGACTATCCCTGATGATGAAAAAGCTTTGATTTTGGAATCAATAAATGAAGCACATTTTGTAGAAAAATCTCAACTAAAGGTAAAAATTATTGTCTCTGATTCATCAAAAAATGCGATTCACAGATTAGCTGATATAGCTTCGGAAGCGAGTAAGGTATTTGTAACAAAAATTGCAGAGATAATTGGGAGAGAGTGTGATTATTTACAAGATACAATTGAAGACCAAGAAGGCTTTGCAGAATCAGAAGAAAAATTATCGAACATTAGAGAATGCTTAGTATCAATTCTGGAATCAGATAGTAGTGGCATTTTTAAAATGGCAGGTCAATTTGAGGAACTAGTGCCGCATGTTGGGGTGAAATTAGAAAAACTGAGTAAGTGGATCAATTATTTAGAATTTTGCAAGAGAGTGAATGATGAGGTAATTTATATTTCTGGTGCTTGGGGAGAGGAAATTCTAAAATTCGTAGAAGAGAAATTGGATGAATGTCGAATTGCTTCTGAGTTAAATCAATTTAATTTGCTTCTTGAAGAAATGTGTCAAGACAAAATTAAAAGTAGTGAAAGCTATAATGAGATGATTGAATATTTGAATTACGTAAAAGACGCCAACCTTTCTAAAAGTAAAGATATAGAAGAATTTCTTGAAAAGGTCAGTATTTTATCTGAGCAGCTTGGTGTAGAATTTCCTTTTATACCAAAAAATACTAACAAATGGGGTTTAGAATTTCTGGAGAAAGTTGAAAATCAAATAAATACTATTGTAGAGCCTGTAAAATCAGAGTTTGTTGATAGTAGTTTTGAGCTTAAAGTTACAGGGTATTTTGTAACAGCTACCCATATCACGGATAATCTATCAATAGTTGCAAGCAAAGGTTTAGTTAAATCAGTGAAAGTTTTTGCTGTTAATACAATATTTTTAGATCAAAATCTTACATATCCTGGCTTAAATATGTCAATCGTGTCACCTAATTGGAAGATAACAATAAAAGGAGGTGAGGAAGAAAGAGTTATAGATTTAAGTGGTGAGGATGGAGAAAATATTGTACCAGCTAAAGCTTCAAATGGAGCGAATGTAATTGGTCAAAATCCAGATGGATCTGGCATAGATGGAAACCATGGATTAGATGGATTGCCAGGTAATCCAGGTAAACCAGGAGGTAATTTTTTTGGTGTATGTAAAAAGTTTTATCATATTAAAGACTGTAAGTTTACTATTAATGTAAGCGGAGGAGATGGTGGTAAAGGACAAGATGGTGGTGATGGATCAAATGGTACAGATGGTAGAAATTGTCCATTAGCAGAGATTAGTATATCTAACGAACCCAAAAGTGATATAGTTCCAATCTACATTAAAGAAATTAAAAGAGCAGATTTAGACGCTGCTTCACAAATATTACATATTACAAAATGTGTGGCTACTTATAATAGTAAATACATAGAAGCATACTTGGTACGTGGAGGAAAAGGGGGTATCGGAGGTAATGGAGGAAAAGGAGGAAAAGGCGGTGTACCAGGACTTCCTGGTAATTCCACAATATTGCCAGATTTTCCAGAACAAGGTCTGGTGGTTATACAATCTGTAGGAGACGATGGTATACCTGGAGATGGTGGTTCATTTGGTACAGCTGGAATAAGTGGTACAGGATATTACGGTGAATATTGCTCAGAAGAGATGTTTGCAGGTATTAGAAGGTCTTTAAGCGGAAGAAAAATTTTATCTCTCAACGAAGAGATTACTTCTATGGTTAGACTTGGTATTGTTGGAGAAATTATAAGGCATGATTATCAAGCAAAAGTAATAGAAGAAGAGAGGATAAATAAGGCCTTTCGAGAGAAGGCTGCTAATTTAATGCAACAAATGACACAAGGTGGAGGTGTGGTCGCTGCTCAGGTAACAAAAGAGACTGTGAAAGAATTTACTAAAGTAGTTGTTGTAGAAACTAGTAAAGAAACTGCAAAAAGCGCTACAAAGGAAGCAGGTAAAGAAATAGTAAAACAAGTATTTCATAACTCGCTCGAACTTAGTTATGGAGAAATGCTAAAAGAAATTTCAAAGAAATTGGTTACTGAATTTGGTCAGGAAGCCGCAAACACTATGATAACTGATGTATCTAAGGCTCTAGCTAAGGAGACAGCTGCTGCTATATCTAAGGATATTTCTAAAGATACAATAAAGTTTATGACTTCTGAAGTAACGAGAGATTTGACTAAGCAACTTGCTAAAGAAGTCTCTTCTGAGGTTATAAAGGGATCTGCAATAGAAGCTAGTAAAAGTACTTTTATAAGTAGCTTTGTAACAAGTTTAAAAGCTGGTTTTACAGTAGCAAATATCGCGAAGGGTGTTGGGATTTCAGCCGCCCTAAGTGTTATAAGCGTGTACATGTCATCTGGATGGACTATTGGTCCAATCGAAGTAGAAGGATCTATTGAAGAAGATGGCATGACATCAGAAATTAAAAACACAAAAGAAATAAAATACCCATCAGAATCTGATAGTACAATTTCTATGACAGAACTTCTTGAAGAATATAGTCTATATTTAGAAAAATGTCCTCTCATTGCTGAAAATTCACCATTTACTGAAGATTTTACAATTTAATGGTACAGTAGTTAGAAATATAAATTATTCAGAAATAAAAATATGTTTTGAGGAATGAGATGAAAACAAAAACCACATTAAAATCTGTCTCTCTTGAGTTTGATATGAAAGGTTACGGAAGGTTACATAATGCTGCAGTTAATGGTGAAATAGAAGAAGTACATGCATTGCTTGAAGCAGGTGTTTTTGTTAATTTAAAAACATTACAGCATAGACCAAAAACTGCTTTAGAACTAGTAGTACGTAAGATAGAAGAGATGCGTGTTGCTGGCACTGAACGAGAAAATATAGATATGCTCTCGGGTGTGACTGCATTATTAATTGATTATGGTGCTGATATAACTGCTTTTCATGATCAAGAAGATCGATATAGGTTGTTTGCAATAATACAAAGAAGACTAGGTGTTACAGATGCGGAAATTAAGGCGAATTACGATGCAATACAAAACACTCTAATTGTAAAGGCTTGTGGAAGCGGAGATACAGTAAAAGAAAAAGTCTATAATAATTTTTATTATTTTTTAAAAAGCAGACTTACAAGTGCTATTACAGGTCTTCAAGCTGCTTCAAGCGGTGAGGTCGAAGTAACTACAAGCCTGTTTAACAAATTAGTGGCTTCTGCACTAGGATCTATTCCTGGAATAGGTGAAGGAATGTCTGAAGGATTTAAATATTATGCATCACAAATCAAAATAGAAGATTTAAAAAGGGAGGCTGTTTATTTTACGAGTTACAAGCATATTGATAAAGTTGTTTCAGATTATAGTGCTAGGATGACTGAATATTATAAAGAAGAAATTTTAGTAGAGGATGTAGATCTAGCTCCTTTGCAGCATGTTAAGCTTGGTGTAGAGGTGGCAGCGAGTAGTGTCGCTGCGCATGTTGTAGAACATGTTGCTGATGCTGTCGGTGTTAGAAGTGAAGACTTAGTGTCTGAAGCAACGCAGGAAGATTTGTACTCGCATTGGGAAGGAATAGTTGCAAGAAGTATTTTAAAGTTTTATGCATTTTTAAGTAATCATAAATTAGATTATAGTGAAGAATTAGGTAAGGTAGCAGCAAATGGAGTGCTTGAGGCGTTTAATTTTGTAGATGAATTGATAATTGAGAATACTAATGGATTTTCTCATAATAACGCACATAGTTTCGCGGCAATCAGTCAGCTTGTATATGAAAGCCGTAGTAAAATAATGGAAATGACTAAAAAATGGGGATTCGATGAATGTTACGTAAGGCAATCAGATTATGATAAATCATTTGTTACGCAAGATAAAGAGAAACTGGTAATAGCATTTCGTGGGACTCATTATCATGAAATTCACTGGGTACGTGATAACTTAAGAGCATCCGCTACTGAGATAAATGTAAGAGATAAAACACTATCTGTGCACACAGGATTCTATAATGCACTACTTAGACACTGGGAAGGTAGTGCATTTGGAGAGCGGCCATTAAAAGAAATTGTACTCGCATACTTACAAGAAAACAAAGAAGCAAAAGTTTATATTACAGGACACTCCCTTGGTGGTGCTATGGCTTCTATAGCGTACTTACAAACGCTTAATTTAAATATTGAAGGTGAGTATGTATCACAAGAAAGGATATGTCTTTATACATACGGGCAACCGAGGTGGTGTATAGATAAATCTAGCAAAGATGCTTCTGAACTCTTCAGTGATAATTATTATAGAATAGCAAATTATCTGGATCCTGTACCTTATTTTCCATTAGAACAAAGTATCTCACTAGAGGTTATAGGCAAGACGTTGATAGAGTTACCAGCGTATGTTCACATGGGTCAATTTTTTCATTTATATAAAGACGGTAGTCTTTTAGATACGGAACTTTTTGAAAAATATAAACATGAAGTTGATGTAGAAGGTTATAAAAAAATCAGTGACAATTTTTTATCTATCGGAATACACGTCGGGAATCATGGCATGGAACATTATGTTCAAAAAACTGCGAAAGTGCTTAAAGATTTCAAACAAAAAGTACTATCATCTTCTTCTCATAAACATGTTATTGGGAAAAAAATTATTCATCAATCAGAAGAATCTAAAAGTAGTAGCGCCGATGAAGAACAGAACCCCCACACAACGCAAAAACATTCTTTTGCGTCTAGTAGTTCTATAAAAATGTATCTCAAAGATGATAGCCAAGTCTTTTCTCCTTTTTATAGAGCTATTATTGAAGGTAAATTAGAATTAGTAAGTAAAATGATTGCTAGTGGTGATGAAGATGTCAATAGCATATCTAAAAGTGGTGTACTTCCTCTAAAAACATCTCTCCAATATCATCAATATCAAATAGCAAACTTACTTGTAAAAAGTGGTGCTAGTATAGATTTTAAAATAACTCATAAAGAACAAAATCTATTATGTTTTGCAGCAGAAAATGGCTTCAATCATTTATTAAAATCTTTACTAGATAGAGAAATTATTGATGTAAATGAAAGAGATTCTTTGGGTTATAGTCCATTATTCTATGCTGTAAAAAATGGGGATGTTTGTGCTGTTAGAATGCTTGCAGAGAAATCTGATGTTAATGCACTTTATGATTGGAATGCTACTGTTTTATGGAAAGCAGCATCTTCTGGTAATTTAAAAATTGTAGAGATTTTATTAGAAAATGGTGCTGATGCTTCCATTGATCATAAAGATGATTACGGAAACAGCGCGCTTAGTAGAGCATTGCAACAAAAGCATTGGGACGTAGTCCAGTGTATGATTAAATCTGGGGCTGCTACTAGTCTTGATGAACTAAGTGAGATAGATGGTAGAACTATGCTACATATCTGTTGCGAAGAAAATGGATTAGATGATCTATATTTATCTATTATTGATAATTTTAGATCTAATAAGGAGTTATGGGCAAGAATTGAGCCAGAAATTATAGATCTTGCAAAACAACATAATAAGATTTGTATATTAGAAGATTTATATAAGGATAAGCATTTATTTGATGATGAGGGACATCACATATTGGCGGCAAATGAGGCTATTTCCGGTCTATCTATGTTATATAAGTCTGTTGGTTGGGATATTAGTATTAAGGATGCGAGAACAGGCATTAATATTAATATGGTAAACGGAAGAGGCAATACCCTCCTTTATGAGTTAGTAGAGCATGTTCGTACTAGAGATGCAGACTTGATAGCGAAACATAAAAATATTATTTCTCTAATCACAGAACATGGTGCAGATGTTAATTATACAGCAAGGTCTAATGGATGGTCTCCCTTGCATATTGCAGTCAGTTCAAAACAACCAGTAGTTATAGAGATTTTGATAAAACATAATGCTGACTATTTGTTAAAGGATATACATGGAAGAACGCCATTTGATATAGCAGTGTTAAATGAATACACGGAAATTCTACAAAGCAAAACTCTTATTGATCAGATTATAGGGGATATGCCTATTGCAGTAGAAGTTGAGGGTATTACTCAAAAGGCAAAGCGTTCAATTGAAGAGATAGTATATTTAAAAAAACTGCAGCTTTTAGCTGAAGAACGAGGTTGTGAATATACTGTGGATTATTGTATAAAACGATTAATAGAACACAAGAAAGTTTTTAAAGAAAAATATCCTGCAGTAAAGTTAAAAGACATATTGAGTACATTTCCAGAATTTAAAACTGTATCAGATGATAGTTCTTTTTCTGAAAAAGAAGAAAAGCAGATGGATATCTCTTCCACTACTGTGACAAATACCGATGATGTTTCTGAAGTGGTACCAAGTTTTGATAAGGAACCCGATATTGGTATGACAGGAGAATTTTCGGAGTTTGGAATACATGCAGAGTAATTGGTGGTGAGTATAAGGATGATTCCCAGCCAGCACCAGTATTTTAAGATTTTATCTTTTCTAGTGGTTGGGCTAAAATACCATTATTACTATTATTACGAAGGTTCTCGTTAAGAGTAAGAAGTTTGACAATACCTTGTAATATGTGTATATTAAACGCATATTACAAGGTATCTATGTATAAAACTAGGCATATAGAACAAAGGTTACTTGCTTTATCAAAGGTTTCAAAGGTTGTTTTGATTTTAGGAGCAAGACAAGTTGGTAAATCGACTTTACTAAAGCATTTATTTCCATCGCTCCCACATATCACATTTGATGCATATCAGGATATCTACAATGTTCGCCAGGACCCTGATTTATTTTTAAAACAATTTACAGGACCGGTAATCTTTGATGAGGTGCAATATGCTCCAGAATTACTTTCAGCAATTAAGAGAAAAGTTGATAATACAGATGCTTGTGGACAGTATTTTCTGACAGGATCGCAAAGTTTTGGAATATTAAAAAACTTAGCTGAAAGTATGGCTGGACGTGTTTCTATTTTAACTATGCATCCTATGAGTCTACATGAAATGTACAATTGTAGTAATAATCATTGGTTAAGTGCTTTGCTTACAGATCCTGCAAATTTACCGAATCTAGTAATGAAAGTGATTCCAGATTTAAAATTATGGAATTTATTATGGCGTGGTGGTTTGCCTGGTTTAATAAATATAGATAACCATCTGATTGGCACTTTATTACAATCATATGTCAATACTTATATAGAAAGGGACGTACGAGTACTAAGTAATATACAAGATATTGGCGATTTTAGAAGGTTTTTAGGAATATCTGCAGCAATGACGGCGCAGGAAATAAACGAGTCTCACATTGGCCGAGAGATTGGGATAAATAGAACTACTGCAAAACGCTGGGTTGATTTACTGGAGGCTTCTTTTTTATGGAAAATGATTCCACCATATTTTGGCAATAGCATTAAGCGTATATCGAAAAAACATAAAGGCATATTGAGTGATACTGGTATAGGAGCATTTTTATTAAAATTATCTTCTGCAGAATCCCTTGGAAGCTATCCACATTTTGGTGCATTATTTGAGACTTTTGTGTTATCACAAATTAGTGCAGCAATGGTTTCATTATCAGTTGAGCCTAATATCTATCACTGGCGTAGTTCTGGTGGAGCTGAGGTTGATATAATTTTAGAAAGAGATGGATATCTTTACCCGATTGAGATAAAAGCAAAATCACATATTACAAGCCGTGATATAAGTGGTATTATGGCATTTAGAAATTCGTATCCAAATACCCGTATTCGAGATGGAGTGGTGATATATGCAGGAGAGAGGTGTTATCAAGTGAATGAACATGTGGTTGCATTGCCTATCGGTGCTATGGTATAGAATGAAGTATTTGTATCAGGACATCTTTCTGCTATTGAATATTCGTCAGATAAAGCAAAGGAAGATCAACTTTCCTTTATTATAGTAATAGTGTATTAATTGAGATTATCAGACATTGTACATATTAAAATCAATCTAATAAAATGACAATGCAAAGTAGTTAAAATGTTAAAAAAAGAAATGAACCACCATGTTGAGTTTAACGAATGTAATGATAAGGTTTTCATTTATATTGTGGATATGAGCACTATTGTAAAAGATACTATTAAATTTTGGAATTGTCTTTCCAGCGAGGAGAAATTACAGACAAATCAATTTTATACAAAAGAACTAATTGATAGATATATTATTTCCCATGGAATTTTAAGGTGTATTTTAAGTTTCTATTCTGGGCAGCGTCCTAAAGACATCCAATTTATTTACAATGGTTATGGAAAGCCTTTCATGACACACGAAAGAATTCAATTTAATATGTCTCATTCTCATAATATGGTTTGCTATATAGTAGCATTTGATTATCAAGTTGGCATTGATATAGAACTAAAAAACAATAGCTGTGATATCAATAATTTATTAGATTTAGTACTCACAAATACTGAGATTAAACTTTTTAAGAATATTGAGTCCGATTCAAGAATAGAACTTTTTTATAATTTTTGGACCAAGAAAGAGTCATTAGTAAAAGCTATGCATTTAATGCAGGACGACTATAATGCGGAATGACGAAAAATAGCTTCGCTTCAATGCGCCTAGTGCCATATACAAATTAAATGACTATAATTAGTTGACCCTTACATGGAGTGACGATTAACTTGAATTAGTAACATTATTGTTTTTTATCAATAAAAAATTTCCAAAATTCCCGTCTAAACTCAATTATTCCGTTTTTTGTAAAATTACTTACAAAGAAAATTCTAGAAAACTCATTACCTAGAATATTTGTAGTTTGATTACGTAGAATATCAAAAGATTTCTTTGGTACTTTATCTGACTTTGTAAATACTATCCAATAATTTAAATCGAAAGTATTTAGTAAAGTTAATATTTCTATATCATTAGCTTTGAAACCGTGTCTACCATCTATTAACAAAATAACAAGGCCAAGCGTTTTCCTTTCTTTCAGATAATATAAAATAGTTTCTTCCCAGGTTTTTTGTATTGATTTACTCACTTTTGCGTATCCATATCCAGGAAGATCTACTAGATAAAAATTATCTCCAACATTAAAGAAATTTATTTGACGAGTCCTACCTGGAGTATTGGAAACTCTTGCAAGTTGCCTTCTTCCTGTAAAATTATTTATAAAACTTGATTTGCCCACATTAGATTTGCCTACAAAAGCAATTTCAAATAAATCTTCCTGTGGTAGATCTCCAGCCTTATTTGAACCATAAATAAATTCAATATTACCTGAAAATAATTTTCCTAAATTACTTACATCATATCTATTATTAAGCATTTGACCTATTAATATAAGCTTGCTGTAAGATTGATAAAATATTATTCCATGTCCAATATATTAAAAGCCCTGCAGGGAAATTTCCGAACATAAACAAAAATATCACCGGCATCATCTTCATCATTTTGGCTTGCACAGGGTCAGATGCAGGAGGTGACATTCTCTGTTGTAAAAACATTGTAAAAGCCATTAACAATGGCCAAATCCCTATATGTAAAAATGAAGGAAGTTGTATTGATAATAAACCAAATAGATTAAACAGATTCGTAGGATCAGCTACAGACAAGTCTCTAATCCAACCAAAAAATGGAGCATGCCGCATGTCAATAGCCACGTTCAGCACCTTATATAAAGAAAAGAATACAGGAATTTGAATAAAGATTGGTAGACATCCAGAAAATGGGCTAACACCATGCGCTTTGTAAAGCGCCATAATTTCTTGATTGAGCTTAACTTTATCATCTCCACAACTATTTCTAATAAGCTCAATCTCTGGTTGAAGTGCCTTCATAGCTTTCATTGATTTATATGATTTGTTAGCCATATTAAACATAAGTAATTTAACAAGCACTGTAACAATCATAATACTTACGCCAAAGTTCCCAACTATGTTATAAAAAAAGTGAAGAATATTTAGTAATGGTTTAGTAATAATATAAAACCAACCAAAATCAACAGTTCTATCAAATAATTTGATATTCAGATTTGACTCGTAATCATCAAGAACTACTATATCTTTAACACCGCAAAATAATCTATGTGTAAATACAAGAGAGTTCCCAGTAGAAAGAACTTCGGATGGAGAAATAAAATCTATTTGATATCTTTCGAGAGAATTTTTTATAAAAAAACCAGCATTGCTATTATAGTTAAAACTTTGATCCGGAATTAAAGTTACAAGCCAATATTTATCAGTCATGCCAAACCAATTAACAGATGATAATTTGTTCGCAATTTTTTTCTTGTCCTTTATCTCGCTGTAAGTGAATTCTTTTAACTCTTCACCGAAGACACCAGTTCCACCTTCATGCACTATTGACATTCTGTTTTGTTCTGGATCATAAGTTTTGTATATTAATCCATATGACTGGATGGGCACCGAATCCATACTATTATTTGTAATTTCTTGCTTTATTTCAAACATGTAGTGATTATCAAGAGATATAGTGATCTTAAATAAGATATTTTGTGGATTTTTCCATGTGAAAGCAACGGAATCGCCATCTTTTAAAAAATCTTTATCGGCTTTCCATAATGTATTTTGATCAGGTAAAATTATGTTTTTATTAGACGAACTCCATCCAAATTCAGCAAAATACGCGTCTTTTGATTTATTAGGGGAAAGTAAAATAACATTGGGGCTTTCTTTATCTGTAGTTGCTGTATATTTTAATAATGTTAGATCATCAAATCTAAGGCCAAGCAAATTTATTGAACCAGCGATATTATCATTGGCAAATTTTAACCTTGTACTGCTAATAATTGCTTCTGCTCTATCTAATATTGCATCACTTGAAGCCTGATTCCTAGATGCGACAGTTTTGTTATATGATGCATGTTCCATTATATCAGCTTGTAACCTAGGTCTGTCAAAAAAATATTGCCATCCAAAAATTATTCCAACAGATAGTAAAATAGCTATAATTAAATTTAAATTCTGATTGTTCATTTTTTTTATTTATTCGTTGACATAAATAAACTATTCACAATATCTGTAACGCAACATTGCGAAAATTCTTTTCTAAACATAATATCAGCTTTCTATAATAAATCATGATATTAATCAATATTTTTCGACTCTATACTTAATTCAGGCAGTTCTGTAGACTCAGCATCTATCAAGTCATTCTTCGAAGAAACTATCTGATATCTTTCGAGTAAACGGGAGTGTTTTGATTGCTGTCCTGTGCCAAGAGTTCTAAGATTTTTTACTTTTGATATTAAATTTTTATTAAAAGAAGCAGCAAATTTATCATAATTTGCTACAAGACTAGCTATGTTATTCCCAAGTTTAGACCCATGTTCTGAAAGTTTAGTAATTGAATTAATCAAGCTATTAATTTCCAAAATAATTTGTTCGTAATTATCTACTCTTAACCTTTCTCCGATATGCAAACGTGCTATGGATAATATATTCATTAGGCCCGATGGTCCAACAGGATAAATATTATCTCTCCAAGCCTTTTCGATAAAGCCTTGATCCAGATTTGACATTTTCTCTATTGCATGCTCTGTAGGAAGAAACATGATTGTGCTAACTCTACTAAATTTTATATTTTTCTTTGAATAATTTTGACTTAACTCAGAAGTATAATCTTTATTTGTCAGATTTTTCAAATGTGTTTGCATCGTTTTTACAAGTGCGGCATCACCATCATGGCTAATCAGAAATTGAGATGATTTAGCATCAATTATTAAAAGATTATTCTCAGGTAAAAAAACAACTGCATCTGGGCGTAACTTATTTTGCTCTTCTCCAGAAAAACTATATTGAAGCATAAAATCAATATCTTGTTTTAAACCAGAATTTTTTAGTAAATTCTCCAGAGTAACTTCAGCAAGAACTCCAGTGGCAGACGGAGAAAGTAAGGCATTTTTTAAATTATCAACTAAGTCTTTAGAATCTTTCATATCCTTAGTCAGCATATTTACTAAATTTGAAATTTTTTGTAATTCCTCATTAAAACTCTCTGTAGATTTTGCTATTTTTTCTTCTGATTGTTTTCTAGCGCCATCTGTTTCTTGTTTATGAACCTCGAGCAACTGATTTACTAGTGAATTACTAAGATCATATAAAACAGACTTTGAATTTTTTAGTGCTTCATTTTGTATTTCTTCCTGCAGAGCTAGATTTGTAGATAAGTGCTCAATTTTCTTAATATATTCATCTCTTTCAGCATATAATCTAAGATTATCATTTTTTAGGTTACTGTGATTATCTATAAAAATTATTGATGTAGTCTTTAAGTTTGAATATTTAAAAAATATCACAAATAATAACACGCTTATTACTGCGAGAGCAAAAATTAATAAATACAAAACCATTTTTATTTCTTATTAAATTAATAATTTCATACAAAGTAATTGACTATAGATCAGACTAATGGCTTTCAATAAACTCTTTATAAACATATGGTTAAATAAGTAGCTCTAAGTTCTCTAGAAACCATAAAAAATGAAACTTAGTGCTTTAAATCTTAATTCTCTGATTAATATGCGCATTCATAACAAACCCGAACCCAACTAGAATTGATCCAACCATTGTTCCTCCATATGATATCAATGGAAGTGGAATACCAACAACTGGCATAATTCCAGTCACCATCCCAATATTTATGAATATATGGAAAAAGTAAATAGATGTTATTCCCACTACAAGAATTCTTGTAAACATACTCTTTGCATTTATTGCTATAGCTGTGGATAAGTAAATTATCAGTCCATATATTAAAAGCAATATGAAACCACCTACAAAACCTAAATCTTCCGAAAGGCAGGCAAATATAAAATCAGTTTGATGCTCTGGAAGAAAACTCAAATGGCTCTGCGTTCCTTTTCCAAGTCCGTTGCCCCAAAAACCTCCAGATCCAATAGCGATTTTTGATTGTATAATGTTATAGCTTGAACCAAGACGATCTTGATCAGGATCTAAAAATACTTCTATTCTTTTCTTTTGATATTCATGCATATTCATCCAAATAATAGGAAAAGATATGATAATACCTATGAAAAGAGTAATAAACTTCCAGAATTTTACACCTGCAGCAAAGAATATCATAATTGATACTCCAAGTATAACAATTGCAGTACCTAAATCCGGCTGTTTTACTATGAGTATCATAGGTAAGATTACTGCTATTACAGCAGGAATTAAATGCCAAATTTTTGTTATATTTTCAGCTTTCATAGTATGAAAATATCGAGCTAAAAAAAGCACCATAGCTATTTTTGCAAGTTCAGACGGTTGTATTCTAAACCCGGCGAAACCGAGCCACCTTTTTGCTCCCATCGCAGTATGACCAAAAAAATGCACAGCTACTAAAAGGGCTAATACTATCAAATAAGATAAATATGAAAACCGGTAGATTAACTTTATATCAATCATTGCAACAACAAGCATTATAGGAAAAAAAATTAAAAAATTTAGCATTTGTTTAAATGCCCATGGCTCAAAATTATTAAAGCCCGCCGAATATAAAATCAAAATACCATATAAGCTGTTTAGGAAAATTAGCAAAAACAAGGCTATAGGGAGCTTTGTAAAAAAATTCGCTTGAAAATATTGCATTATTTTTTAGTTTTTCTCAATTTGTGTAATACTGGAAATACTTATACATTAGACTCCTTTCAAAGCTGAATCCATAAGGAGGAATTTTTAGGAAAACGAGGATAAGCATCGTAATATACATTAGTCATTCACCCTGAGCTTTCATATATTGTTACTCCTTGTTTGCCTATTTATCTATAGGCTGTACGTGCTTCGTCCTCAAAGCTATTTGCATGATTTAATTTGGAAAATAGTATATAATACACAAATTCAAACTAACCGACTATAGTCTTTTACTTTGAATTATGTGATGCGTCATTCGTCACTTACCTATTACTTATAGGCCTCGCTCCTCCTTTCTATCACCTAATTCAAATTATTTGACTATATAATCCTTGATGGACTAGCAAAGTTTTGATAACAAAATTACCGTTATAAATCTAGCTTAAAAAAAGAAGTCTATTTTTATTATTAAAAATTAGCTATGAGCAAAATTTATAGTCATTTAACTTGGCATTACTGTTTATACCAGCAACATACCTCCATTAATATGCAAAGTTTGTCCTGTAATATAAGCAGCTTCCTTGCTTGCTAAATAAGCAACTCCATAAGCAATATCATCAGGTTTTCCTTGAGATTGCATAGGAATTTTACTTAGAACATATGATTTTTGTTCATCATTTAATTTATTTGTCATATTAGTTTCAATAAACCCAGGGGCAATACAATTCACTGTAATATTACGACTTGCTACCTCAATTGCTAATGATTTACTCATTCCTATAAGGCCGGCCTTAGATGCGCAGTAATTTGTTTGTCCAGGGTTGCCAGAGATAGCTACTACCGAGGAAATATTTATTATTCTTCCATATCTAGCTCTAATCATTTTTTTTACTGCTGATCTATTTAAAATAAAGCTAGACTTTAAGTTTACATCAATAACTTTATCAAAATCCTCATTGCTCATTCTCATAGCTAAAGTATCTCTTGTTAAGCCAGCATTGCAAACAAGTATATCTAACGATGCAAGTTCATCAATTAATGTTTCAGTTGCAGAAAAATCGGTAAGATTACATTGTTTGATTTCTACGTTTGTTTTAAGCTCAGAAGCCAAATTTTGCAGTTTTTCGATATTTGTTCCAGAAATAATCACCTTGCACCCTAGTTTATGTAGAAGCCTAGCGCAAGCTCCGCCAATTCCACCAGATGCGCCAGTTATTAGGGCTATCTGTCCAGAAAAGTCAAATATTCTCATCTCCAACCCCTGATTGTTCTTCTTCTGTTGCAAAAATTTCTGTAGTTGTAGACGAAGATAATTCTCTAATTCTCATAGATAATTCATTAGATATCTCTGGATTTTCTTTTAGATAAACCTTAACATTCTCTCTTCCTTGGCCTATCCTAATATCATTATAAGAAAACCAAGAACCAGATTTTTCAATTATATCAAACTTAACTCCCATATCCACAATTTCGCCTTCTTTAGAAATACCAGAGCCATACATAATATCGAAATCTACAACTTTGAATGGAGGAGAAACTTTATTTTTTACCACTTTTACTCTCGTTTGATTTCCAATAACATCTTCTCTATCTTTAATAGAGCCAATCCTTCTTATGTCAATCCTAACAGAAGCATAAAATTTTAATGCATTCCCACCAGTAGTAGTTTCTGGACTTCCGAACATTACTCCAATTTTCATTCTTATTTGATTAATAAAAATTATAATAGTGTTTGTTCTTGAAATAGAAGCTGTAAGCTTTCTAAGCGCCTGACTCATAAGTCTAGCCTGTAGACCCATATGTGAATCACCCATTTCGCCTTCAATCTCTGCTCTTGGAACGAGAGCCGCGACACTGTCAACAACGACTAAATCTATGGCACCCGATCTTACTAAAGTATCAGCTATCTCTAAAGCTTGCTCTCCTGTATCTGGCTGAGAAATAATAAGCTCATCTATATTTACACCAAGTTTCTTTGCATATGCTGGATCTAAAGCATGCTCTGCATCTATGAACGCACAAGTCCCGCCTCTTTTTTGAGCCTCTGCTATGGCATGGAGTGTTAAAGTAGTTTTTCCTGAACTTTCCGGACCAAATACCTCTATTATTCTGCCTTTTGGGAAGCCACCAATTCCTAAGGCTATATCCAAACCTAGCGAACCTGTTGAAAGGGCTTCAACATCCACAGCTTTTCTTTGACCTAGTTTCATTACAGAACCTTTCCCGTAACTTTTTTCTATCTGCGCCAAAGCTGCTTGAAGAGCCTTATCCTTATCTATATTCATATCTACCATTTATTTATTTATTTTATTCTACAGAGAATTTAACAATTATGTCAGGAATCTTTATAGAATTTCCTGTCGCTGGTGAAATTTTGAAATTAATCGTATAAGAATCTCCAACTTCAGGGTGTTTTTCAAGACTCATCAGCATCACATGGTTACTACCTGGCTTAAATTCTACAGTTTGACCAGCAGGAATTGTGATAGATTCTAATTTATACATCTTCATCACTCCTTTATCGTCAGGTTTATATCCATGAATCTCAGTTCTCTTGCATAGACCATTTTCTGCATTTGCTTCTACTAGTTTCACATCAGTATCCATTCCATTATGGATTGTAAAATAAGCAGCTGTATTTACCGAGGTAGAAGCTGGTTTTCTAATCCAAGGTTTTGTAATAGTAATTTTATCACTTGTTATTTCTTTATTTAACTCTGTCACTGCTGCTGGCAGAGCGTTCGCAGCTTTTATATTATTTTGCTCTGCATTTGCTACAAAAGCAGAACATAGAGATATTAACATAGCAAGATTTTTCATCATTTTGATTACTTTTTGATTTTCGTACATTAAACAATAGCTAGATAAATTTATTTTGCAATAGTCTAAATTAACCAAAAGAAATTTATTTTCTTAAGCTTGCAGAAACTTATAGAATAAAATAAATATTACTGACAAATATTTACTAATTTGATATATTGTGTAATATATAATTAAAATCGAGAAAGCCTACGCATTATATATTAGCTATGGCTTAATATAAAATAATTTGAACTTAAAACTTACAATATTTCCTTCCTTCATCCACTCACGGCTTATCCTACTTGAGCCATCTCCTAGCTCTAAATTCAAGATACAATCCTAAATCAGCGTTAATAGAGTAGAATTAATTTCTATATTAGTTGGAATATCAAGAGTTTCTCCAACTAAATATTTAGCTTGTATATTAGGCGCATTTAAATGATTTATCGAGCCAACAATGGTAGTGCAATAATCATAGTCACCTGAACGTGGCTCGTCAAAAGGGTATGATAGAAAGAAAATAGTTTTCATCCGCAAGATACTACATCATCCTAGATATTCATCTAAAAGTAGCTCTTTGATTTCACCTATTGTGATTGCAAGATGGCCATCTTTCAAATGAAGATATACTCGATCCTCATCACTATAGCGCGAAATTATAGGAGTTGTATTTGGAAAGCCTTCCTTTAAAAAATCTATACTGCCAACTCCACCTCGATCTTTTAGTTCACTATCTGCACGATTATTTAACAGACCAATTACGCATTCAGCATTACCATTACGGAGTGCTATATGTAGTGGTGTATAAGAATACTCAGTTCTAGCATCAATATCTGACCCTTTCTCTATAAGTAAATCCAACATTTGTCTTGTGCCAGAATTAGCACAATGATGAATTGGATACCACCCATCTCCATCTGTACTATGCACAATATCCGGATAAGATACTAAAATATTTTTAGCAAATTCTATATCATCTTTTTCTATTGCATAAACTAATGCATCATATGAACAACCCCTAAGCAAAAACTGTGTATCCTGAGTTATTCTTTCTAGCATTATTGCGCCTATCGCAATAGATTGGTTTTCTGATGTTATTCTTGTACTACTCGGGCTAGCATTATATGCTTTAAAATCTGGTAGTACTTTCTCAAATGAAAGATGCAAAGTTGATACCTGATCCCAAAACTCTTTTATATTTTCAAAATCATTTAATTCTTTGTCTAAAATTGCATCGCACGCAGCTTTATCATCAACCTTTGCTTGCATAAGAGCTACCTGCTTCTTAAGCTCTAATAAAGACGCCTGTAAGTTTGTAAAAGCATACTTATAGTCTTTTGGCATATTTTTAGCTTTTGTTTATTATATTGTACCTACAGTTAAAAAAAAAGCAAGACAGCACTTCTTGCTTTAGCTAACTTTAGACCGATTTTCTCTCTCTTCTTATCCATTAAACAGTATCACTCCTAATTCTACTTGAGCCATCCCCTAGCTCTAAATTCAAGATACAATCCATTGTCCAGGTTAGATTTAAGTAAGATATTGCCAAGTTTTATTTTTAAATTATCCCATAGCATAAGTTTTATAATTTGCTTATGGCATTGCTCCTATATTTTCTTATCTTGTCACGGTAGATACACTACTACTGTAGCTTGGTGCCATTCTCCGTAATCGTGGAGCTGGTGGAGGAGGTGAAATCTCATCTAATGAAACATGAGGTCTTATTGTGCCCGGAAGTGTTGAAGAGATAGAGCGTACGTTCTGTGTTAATACATTGTCTCTAGTTTCTAGTAAGCGTGCCTTTAATTCTTCAGGAATTTTAGGGTCATGTTGAATTGCGCGATTATAAAGATTATAACATGCTTTTCTTTCAGGTGTAGCAGCATGATCGTATGTTTTAAGCATTAATTGCTGCATCTGATTGCATTTTTCCTCAGTAGTCATTTCTTCTGAGCGTGCAATACGAGTAATTAAGCTATGTAAATATACCGGTTGTTTAATTGCTGTTGTTAAATGATCAGATGACATTTCTGCTTTTATATCTGCTAAAGAAGTGCGTGACATTGCTGGGTGGTGTTCTGCAATTGTGTGTATTATTTTCTCCTCTACAACGTAATATCCATTATCTTTAAGAGCTGCAATATTTTGATATAAAGTCTCTGAGATCAAATGTTTTGTTTCTGGAGATAGATCATGCCTTTTTGTTGTTTCTAATAATGCAAGTACAACCCCTGTATTCATATCTACGCTATCAGAAACAGTTTCAATTCTAGAAAATTTATTAGCTTCAGCTTTGAGCTGTGCCTCGGTATAAGTACGAAATGTATTTTTAAACTCAGTTAATTGTTCATTCGTTTCAGGTGTTGCACGGCTCATAATAATCCTCATTATTAAATTAATGTAATGATATTACTCTATGATACTTCCAAACTTAATCCAACTTTAACCGGTATAATTTAATTATTAAAAACGAATAGATGTTTTGTTAGCTATGAAGTTGTATGGAGAAAATTCTCCTAATGCGCAGTATATATAATGTATTAGCATAGGAATTACAAATTTATTATATAGCACAAAAGTCACATTTGGATTCTATGCAACGTACCTTTCAAATTTTAATTTATCTAATTTTTCTTTCTTACATATGGGGAAACCTTTTTTGACAATAATCTTCTGATTTATATCTCTTGTTCCTCAACATATTTGTTGCTATCTCAGATCTTATTGATGCAGCATTACAGCTATGACCCCCTATTAACATATAATATTACTTTCCTCATAAAGTCTTGACTATAGTTAATTAATTTGGATATGCGGATAGGCGCAGTGAAGCGAATCCCTTTACTTCGTCATTCCTGCGAAAGCAGGAATCTATTTTTTAGATGTATCTCGTATTAAATGCGTGATAACTGAGGAATAACAACGTTCCATGTTCAAATTAAATTTCTATATATTACGTGTTGATGCTACTTCCCAGTCCAAAGATTTTTCATTTTATTGAAAAGGCTTTCATTCTTATTTTCTTTTGATTTTTCAATTTCTTGCGCAAATTCCACGAGTAACTCTTTTTGTCTTGTAGAAAGATGTTTAGGTACTTCAACAAAAATATGAGCTATCATATCACCACGTTGTGTTGAACGAACTTTACTCATTCCCTTATCGCGTAATTTAAGTTTTTCTCCATTTTGAGTGCCTGCAGGAATTTTCAGTATTACTTTACTACCATCTATAGTAGGAACTTCTATTTCACCACCAGAAGCTGCTACGGGGAATGATATTGGTACCATACAATGTACAGTAGTACCTTCTATCTTGAAGACATCATGATTTGTTATAGTAACAAATACATATAGATCACCTGCTGGTCCGCCTCGTGTTCCGGCCTCTCCTTCACCTGTGAATCTTATTCTATTACCATTTTCAACACCTGCAGGTATATTAATATTTATTGTTTTTGTAGTTGTATGTCTTCCAGTGCCTGAGCATTTTGAACATGGGTCTTTAATTTGTTGACCAGTTCCTTGACAATTTGTACATGTTTGTTCAACTGCAAAAAAACCATGTTGCATTCTGACGACACCGTGGCCATGGCAGTTTGAGCAATTTGTAGAGCCACCGTCAGGGCTTTTGCTCCCTTTTCCGTTACAGCTATCGCACTTTAATGCAGCTGAAAATGAAATATTTTTTTCTACTCCTTTAAACGCTTCTTCAAGGGTAATAGTTATATTGTATTTTAAATCTGATCCTCTTATTTGAGTGCTGCGTCTTTGCCTTCTAGTACTCGCTCCCATTACGTCATTAAAAAAATCTCCAAAAATATCTGAAAAATCTGCTCCTTGACCAAAACCTGCGTTCATACCTGGATGACCTTGAGAATATGCATCATGGCCGAAGCGATCATACGCAGCTCGTTTTTGATCATCTTTTAGTACATCATAGGCTGCAGTAAGTTCTCTGAATTTTGCTTCGGCTTCGCTATTGCCCTTATTTTGATCAGGGTGATGCTTCATAGCGAGCTTTCTGTAAGCTTTTTTTATTTCATCAGCACTTGCTGTCCTGCTAACACCAAGTAATTCGTAAAAATCCTTTTTTGACATATAATTTTTAAATTAGTTTATTCAGAGCGTTACTACTTAAATTTGATAAAAACAACTGTAGTCAATTTTACTTTGCAAACGGGACGTTGTTGTTTCTCTCGTCATTCCTCATAAAACGCGGGATCACATACAAAAATGGATCTCTGCTTCCAGGGATGACGAGAGTACTATGGTACTGTTAACGAAGTATTCTTTTGGGTTGTTTTGTCGTCAAAACTTGTTTTCAGTAACTTCGTTTTTCCTAAAAATATACCAAAAACTATTACTTTGTTAACAGTGTCATAGTAAATCTACTATATTATTCTTTTTCAGTATCTGAGACATCCTTAAATTCAGCATCTTTCGTATCATTTGTAGTTTGAGTTTCAGGGTTTTTCTCTGCTTGAGCTTTTGAAGACTCATACATCATCTGACCAATCTTCATAGAAGCTTCAGTTAATGCCTCTATTTTTTTGTTGATTAATTCATCATCTTCATTTTCAAGAGCTTTTTTAAGATCAGTAATTGCTGAATCTATTTCGAGTTTAGAGGCTTGATCAAGCTTATCTCCGTATTCTTTTAAACTTTTCTCGGTTGAGTGTATTAAGGCATCAGCTTTATTTTTGATCTCTATAGATTCTTTCCTCTTTTTATCGTCCGCAGAATGAGTTTCGGCTTCTTTAATCATACTCTCTATTTCATCTTTACTTAAACCTCCAGATGCTTGAATTGTAACTTTCTGTTCTTTGCCAGAAGCTTTATCTTTTGCTGATACGCTTACTATGCCGTTAGCATCAATATCAAATGTTACCTCAATTTGTGGCATGCCTCTCGGAGCAGGTGGAATTCCTTCTAAATTAAATTGTCCAAGAAGTTTATTATAAGCCGCCATTTCTCTTTCACCTTGGTACACTCTGATAGTAACAGCTGTTTGATTATCATCTGCTGTAGAGAAAACTTGACTCTTCTTTGTTGGGATTGTCGTGTTTCTATCTATTAATTTTGTAAATACGCCACCAAGAGTCTCAAGACCAAGTGATAATGGCGTTACATCTAGCAATAAAATATCTTTTACGTCGCCTTGTAAGACACCACCCTGTATTGCAGCTCCAAGCGCAACAACTTCATCAGGATTCACTCCCTTATTAGGTTCTTTGCCAAAGAATTCTTTGACTTTTTCAATTACTTTAGGCATGCGTGTCATGCCACCAACAAGGACTACTTCTTCTATATCAGAAGCTTTCAGCCCAGCATCTTTTAGAGCTTTTTTGCATGGTTCTATTGTTTTTTCGATTAAATCATCAACCAATGCTTCAAGCTTAGACCTTGTCAAAATGATATTCAGGTGTTTAGGTCCAGAAGCGTCAGCCGTTATATATGGTAAGTTAACGTCAGTTTGTTGAGCAGAAGAAAGTTCTTTTTTTGCTTTCTCTGAAGCTTCTTTTAGTCTCTGAAGAGCCAGTGGGTCATCTTTGAGATTAATACCATTTTGTTTTTTAAATTCGTCAATTAAGTAATCAAGAACTCTATTGTCAAAGTCTTCACCACCAAGGAATGTATCACCATTTGTTGATTTAACTTCAAATACACCATCACCAATTTCCAGGATGGAAATATCAAAGGTACCACCACCAAGATCAAATACAGCTATTGTTTTATTGCCAGATTTATCAAATCCATATGCAAGAGCTGCTGCTGTTGGTTCATTAATAATACGAAGTACATCAAGTCCAGCTATTTTACCAGCATCTTTTGTTGCTTGTCTTTGAGCATCATTAAAATATGCTGGAACAGTTATTACAGCTTGTGTAACGGTTTCTCCAAGATAATTTTCTGCGGTTTCTTTCATTTTTTGCAAAATATATGCGCCCATTTGGCTTGGAGAATATTTTTGTCCATTAATCTCAATCCAAGCGTCACCGTTGCTACCTTCAACTATTTTATATGATACTAATTTTTGATCTTCTTTGACTGTGGGATCATTGAATCTTCTCCCTATAAGTCTTTTTGATGCATGCACTGTATTTTTATAATTTATAACCGCCTGCCTTTTTGCTGGGTCTCCGATTAGAATTTCATCTCCAGTTGCGAACGCAACAATTGATGGTGTTATTCTCATGCCTTCGGCATTTACTATAACTTTTGGTTCTTTTCCTTCCATAACTGCGACGCATGAGTTAGTAGTACCTAAATCAATGCCAATAACTTTTGTAACCATAAGTACGATCCCTATTTTACTTAATATTTATAAAGAGATATAGTATCTAAGTGATTTTTTACAAGATGGTGTGGTAAATTTTTTTGATCTTATTTTTCTTCTATACTCAAATCATAGTTATAGTTAATTAACTTGAACTTAGTAACATCGTTGTTCCTCGCTTACCTATTGTTGTGGGTATAGCTCGTCACGTCTAGTATATATTTCGTAGTAGCAAAATTATTCTAGCTTGCTTTCTTTTTTGCTCCTGATTCTCTTTTTGTAATGATTGGGTCTGAAGCTCCAGACGCTACATCTCTATTGATAACAATTTTTTGATTCTTGATTTTATCAACATCAAACATTGTACCAAGGAGCATGTTTTCGAGTATAGCTCTTAAGCCTCGTGCACCAGTCTTCCTTTTTATAGCATTTTTTGCTATTTCTTCTAATGCATCTTCTGTGAATTCGAGTTCTGCCTTATCGAGATCAAAAAGTTTCTTGTATTGCTTTGTGATAGCATTTTTAGGTGTAATAAGTATATCTATAAGAGCTTTTTTATCCAAATCATCTAATGCCGCTATTACTGGTAATCTTCCAATAAATTCTGGAATCATACCAAATTTCATTAGATCTTCAACTTCTAGCTGTTCCATTAATTCTCTTGTTTTTTTAGTAGTTTTCTCTTTTAGGTTAGCACCAAAACCCATAGAATTCTGAGAGATTCTCGTTTCTATTATTTTATCGAGTCCTACGAAGGCTCCGCCGCATATAAAAAGAATATTTGTAGTGTCAACTTGGAGAAATTCTTGTTGAGGATGTTTTCTGCCTCCTTGGGGTGGGACAGAAGATACAGTGCCTTCCATTATTTTTAATAAAGCTTGCTGCACCCCTTCTCCTGAGACATCTCGAGTTATAGACGGGTTTTCTGATTTTCTTGTAATTTTATCTATTTCATCGATATATACAATCCCACGCTGAGCTCTTTCTATGTTATAATCAGCTGCTTGTAAGAGTCTTAAGATAATGTTTTCAACATCTTCGCCTACGTAGCCTGCTTCTGTTAACGTTGTTGCATCGGCCATTGTAAATGGTACATCAAGAATTTTTGCTAATGTTTGTGCGATTAGTGTTTTTCCTGTCCCTGTTGGCCCTATTAAAAGAATATTAGATTTTGAGATTTCTATATTTTCACATTCTTTATCTAAATGATTGAGTCTTTTGTAGTGATTATATACAGCTACTGCTATTACTCTTTTAGCATGTTCTTGGCCTATAACGTAGTTGTTCAATATATTATAAATTTTTTTTGGAATAGGTGTATCCTTGTTAGTAACTTTATTTGTTTTTCCTGTATCCTCTTTAATTATAGCCATGCATAGGTCTACACATTCATTGCAGATATATACAGAAGGGCCTGCGATAAGCCTTTTTACATCCTCCTGATTTTTGCCGCAAAAAGTACAATGCATATTTTGTTTTTCTGTTTTACTCATACTGCTAATTTAATTTTTTAGTTCTCATACTTCTGATACTACATTTGAAAAAAGCTTTTGCAAATAATTTTGCTATATATTCCTGATGATATAAATCTAAATATTGAAATTAAATAACTTGGGGATAAATTTAGGTCACTCTGCAAATTTTTCGTAAAACACTTGTTGACATGATATTTAAAACTGTATATAAATCCTCCCACACAAGATTTGTCTTGTATAGGTCGGAAATTGGACTTGTGGCTAGGAATAATGAGCGTAGCGTGTCTGTAAAGATACGTGCTAGGAATGACAGTGCTACATAATTCAGTGGAAAACTGTAGTTGTTTGAATAGTGAATGAAGAGAATAGACATTATTATATCCCAACACCGTTTAATAACATTAAAAAAAGCGGATGAGTTGGATACTGTTACAGACAGAATTAGTTCTGTATACAGCAAAGTTGCTCAAGAATAAGTTTTAAAATAAATAATTAAGAGCATTTGGTGGATGCCTAGGCACTAGAAGGCGATGAAGGACGTAATACGCTGCGATAAGCTTCGGGGAGTTGCGAATGAACTTTGATCCGAAGATTTCCGAATGGGGGAACCCACCTACAAGTTAGGTATTCTGCAATGAATAAATAGTTGCAGGAAGCAAACCCGGCGAACTGAAATATCTAAGTAGCTGGAGGAAAGGACATCAATATGAGACTCCGTTAGTAGTGACGAGCGAACGCGGACCAGGCCAGTGGCTTTAGCAAAAAAATTAGAACAACATGGAAAGGTTGGCAATAAAGGGTGATAGCCCCGTATAAGTAAAATAGCTAAAGTTCTTGAGTAGGGCGGGACACGTGAAATCCTGTCTGAACATAGGGGGACCACCCTCTAAGCCTAAGTACTCTCTAGTGACCAATAGTGAACAAGTACTGTGAAGGAAAGGTGAAAAGAACCCCGATGAGGGGAGTGAAATAGACCTGAAACCGAATGCTTACAATCTGTCGGAGCGGACTTGATCCGTGACGGCGTACCTTTTGTATAATGGGTCAGCGAGTTAGTCTGTCAAGCAAGCTTAAGCCGTTAGGTGTAGGCGTAGCGAAAGCGAGTCTTAATAGGGCGCAATAGTTTGATGGATTAGACCCGAAACCGAGTGATCTAGCCATGGCCAGGTTGAAGGCGGAGTAAGATCCGCTGGAGGACCGAACGCACTGCTGTCGCAATAGTAGGCGATGAGCTGTGGCTAGGGGTGAAAGGCCAATCAAACTCGGAAATAGCTGGTTCTCCGCGAAATCTATTTAGGTAGAGCGCTAGATCGGTTACCATTGGAGGTAGAGCACTGAATGAGCTAGGGGGTCCTACAGACTTACCAACCTCAATCAAACTCCGAATGCCAATGAGTATAGACTAGCAGACAGACTGTGGGTGCTAAGATCCATGGTCAAGAGGGAAAGAGCCCAGACCACCATCTAAGGTCCCAAAATCATAACTAAGTGTGAAAGGATGTGGGAAAACCAAAACAACTAGGATGTTGGCTTAGAAGCAGCCATCATTTAAAGAAAGCGTAATAGCTCACTAGTCTAAATAAGTTTTCCTGCGCCAACAATGTAACGGGGCTAAAGTTATGTACCGAAGATGTGGGCTCACGCAGTGGCGTGAGCGGTAGCGGAGCGTTCTGTAAATCTGTGAAGATAAATCGTGAGGTTTATTGGAGATATCAGAAGTGAGAATGCTGACATGAGTAGCGTAAAAAAATGTGAGAAACATTTTCGCCGAAAGTCCAAGGGTTCCTGCGTAAAGTTAATCTGCGCAGGGTTAGTCGGCCCCTAAGGCGAGGCCGAGAGGCGTAGTCGATGGGAAGCAGGTTAATATTCCTGCACCTGTGGGTAGTGACGAGATAAAAAAGTTGTACAGTCTTAATGGATTGATTGTGCAGCGAATTATTTCCAGGAAATAGCTCCCACGAAAAGACCGTACCCCAAACCGACACTGGTGGACAGGTAGAGCATACCAAGGCGCTTGAGAGAACGATGCTGAAGGAACTAGGCAAAATACATCTGTAACTTCGGGAGAAGGATGACCTATTTGTGGGCAACCATGAGTAGGTGGCACAAACCAGGGGGTTGCGACTGTTTACTAAAAACACAGGGCTCTGCAAAGTCAAAAGACGACGTATAGGGTCTGACGCCTGCCCAGTGCTGGAAGATTAAAAGGAGAAGTGCAAGCTTTGAATTGAAGTCCCAGTGAACGGCGGCCGTAACTATGACGGTCCTAAGGTAGCGAAATTCCTTGTCGGGTAAGTTCCGACCTGCACGAATGGCGTAACGACATCCCCGCTGTCTCCAGTATCGACTCAGTGAAATTGAATTCCCCGTGAAGATGCGGGGTTCCCGCGGTTAGACGGAAAGACCCTATGAACCTTTACTATAGCTTTGCACTGGTATTAGAAAACAGATGTGCAGGATAGGTGGGAGACTTTGAAGCTGTTGCGCTAGCAATAGTGGAGTCATCCTTGAGATACCACCCTTCTGTTTTTTGATATCTAACCGAGGTCTGTGAATCCAGATCCGGGACCATGCATGGTGGGTAGTTTGACTGGGGCGGTCGCCTCCCAAAAAGTAACGGAGGCGCGCGATGGTTAGCTCAGGTTGGTCGGAAATCAACTGTGAGAGTGCAATGGCATAAGCTAGCCTGATTGCGAGTCTGACAAGACGAGCAAAGACGAAAGTCGGTCATAGTGATCCGGTGGTCCCGCGTGGAAGGGCCATCGCTCAACGAATAAAAGGTACTCTAGGGATAACAGGCTGATGATTCCCAAGCGTCCATAGCGACGGAATCGTTTGGCACCTCGATGTCGGCTCATCACATCCTGGGACTGGAGAAGGCCCCAAGGGTATGGCTGTTCGCCATTTAAAGTGGTACGTGAGCTGGGTTTAGAACGTCGTGAGACAGTTCGGTTCCTATCTGCCGTGGGTGTTGGAAATTTGAGAGGATCTGCCTTTAGTACGAGAGGACCGAGGTGGACATACCTCTGGTGGACCAGTTGTCACGCCAGTGGCATAGCTGGGTAGCTAAGTATGGACGGGATAACCGCTGAATGCATCTAAGCGGGAAACCCACCTTAAAACTAGATTTCCCCATTAGGGTCGTGATAGACCATCACGTTGATAGGCCAGGTGTAGAAGTACGGTAACGTATGGAGCTAACTGGTACTAATAACCCGATTGATTTATTTTAAACTGAGCAACTACTGTATGCAGTATTAATTCTGTATTAAGTTAAACAGTATATATTCTCTTCATGAACAAATATGATAAATAGTTTTTTTAAAACTATTTATCATTGTAAATAATTTGTTGATTTAAAACTTCACATTCTAAGAAAGTGATTTAGTTTTGTAGTTATTTTATATAGTTAATTAACTTGGATATGGTGCTAGGCACAATGAAGCGAAGCACATAATAATGGGTTAAACGTCCTCATTCTAAAGTAATTGACTATATAGTGAGTTGGGTTAGACATGAGCTTTATGCTGAGTCTAGAAAATTTAAAATAACTAATTTTAGTATAAACAAACTATATTGTCATTTTTGTAGGATTTTTTAAATAAAATTTGTTGTGAAATTTTGAATTATTGAGCTTGTATATCTGGCTTGGTGGTTATAGCATAAGTGAAACACAGGATCCCATACCGAACTCTAATGTGAAACCTTATTGCGCCGATTGTACTATGTCATAAGGCATGGGAGAGTAGGTCGCTGCCAAGCTTGATATGCAAGCTTTTTCTTTAGCATCATTAATTTTCTGTAAAAAATTATACCCCCGACTCGGAGCTAACATCTAGGAGCATGGAGCAAAGTTCAGGGACTTCAGTATGCTCGTGTTCTAAGTAATTTACTACAAATGATTGTGTAGCGGTGCCGCGCATCATCCAAAATATAATATAGTCATTTAATAATGTTCAAATTAAATGACTATATGCATGTAATGTCGGGTAGAAAATTGAGAATTATCCATGAATATTTTTAAAAGTTATAGAGAATCTGTTATTATTAAAGATCACGTTAAAGCGAAGCATATTATTGTGGGCGATTATTCCTACTATTCTGGATATTATCATGGCAAGCCTTTTGAGGATTGCGTGATGTATCTTGATACAGCTGATGATAATAAATCGGAAAACTCAATTGATCGTTTAATCATAGGTAAGTTTTGCTCTATTGCAACTGGAGTCAAATTTATGATGGGAGGTACTCAAGGTCATAATTATGAGTGGATAGCAAGTTATCCTATGGATTTTCTTGATGAAGATTTTGATGGTTATAATCATGTGGAGCCCAAAGCTTATGAGCTCAAAGGCGATACTGTAATAGGTAATGATGTTTGGCTAGGTGCGGAAGCGATGATAATGCCGGGTATTAAGATAGCTGATGGAGCAGTTGTAGGGGCAAGAAGCTTAGTTGCAAAGAACATAGGCCCATATGAAATATGGGGAGGGAATCCTGCAAAGCTAATAAAAAAGCGCTTTCATGACGAGAATATAGTGAAATTACTTCAGATAAAGTGGTGGGACTGGAGTATAGAAAGAATTAGAAACAATTTGAATTTAATTCGGTCTAACAATGTGGATGCTTTGTGGAGCATCTGTAAGGATACTAAGTCTTTATAATTTGATTATGCGTCGCCTTGGTTACTCATGTACTAGTTATATACTTCGTAACTAGAAGTTAGATTTGATGCAATTTTTGATGAGATTTATATATATAATCAATTACTTTGAACGTGGGACGTTGTTACTATTCTCAGTGATCCCGCATTTAATACGAGATACATCTAAAAAATAGATTCCTGCTTTTGCAGGAATGACGAAGTAAAGGGATTCGCTTCACTGCGCCTAGTCCTGTTCAAATTAGCATATAATATAAGTTAATAAGAGAGATTAGGATTAGGTATAATTATTTTTCCAAGAGGACTTATTTTTGATAAGAGCATGCATATATTCGAGCGATTTGAGCATTATTGCAACTAATGTTTGTTTTAGGTGCCTTACGAGCTGCGATTAAACGCTTATAAAACTACTTTAATCTTTCGTTACAACGAATAGCAGAAACTGATGCCATATATAAAATCTTTCTAAGATAACTTCTACCTGCAAGAATACTCCTCCTACCTTTCCAATTTCTGCTTTCTCTGGCATATGTAGCAATCTCTACTAAAGCAGAGAATTTACCAATATCTAGTATCCTAATTTCAGGTAACATCGTATTGATAGTGCAAGATAAAATCTTGCCAACACCAGGAATAGATCCAAATTGGTCAATTCTTTTCTCAATATCTTTCTTATCTGTTCCCTTAATTATAGAAGGTAAAGTGAAAAATATTTTATTCTTGATTTAAATAGTAAACTTGTATAGTATATCCATAGATATAGATTAGGTATAATATGTGGAAGAAAACTTACAGCAAGATATTTAAGGGTGTAAAACTTGAAGATATATGGCGTATTTGGACGAATATTAATAACTGGCCAACTTGGCATGGTGATTTAGATTATTGCTCATTGGAGGGTAAGTTTGAAGTTGGTAATCACTTTTTTTGGAAGCCGAAAGGAGCCAAAGCTGTTAAAATTGTGCTTACAGAAATAAATCATGGCTATTCATTTACCGATTGTACTACTTTTTTCGGAGCAAAAATGTATGATACTCACGTGATGGAAGAAACTGATAAAGGTTTAAAACTTACCAATACACTTGTAGTTACAGGATTGCTGAAATGGTTTTGGATCAAACTTGTAGCTCAGAATGTAGCTGATTCTGTTCCAGAAGAAACTGAGTCACTTGTGAAACTTACCATGAGTCTTGTGTGAATAATTTACCATTTGGTTTCGATAGACCTGAAGATAGTCCAGGATTTTTGCTATGGCAAACAACCATTATGTGGCAAAGACTAATCAAGAAAGCTTTAGAGTCATACAATATTTCACATGCACAATTTGTGATTATGGCATCGCTAATGTGGTTCGAATTTCATCAATATAATACTACTCAGATCTTGATTGTAAACCACACAAAACTCGATAAAATGACTGTATCCAAGTCTCTAAAGAAGTTGGTTGCTCTGAGATTAGTTAACCGTATAGAACATGAAAGTGATACTAGAGCTAAAAATGTTACTCTTACGAATAAAGGGAAAGAACTGGTTAATGTGTTAGTACCAATTGTTGAAGCAATAGATGCTAAATTTTTCGGTCCAGCCACAAAATTAGAAGAAAGACAACTTATTACAATATTAGCGAAATTGATAAGGAGCGATTTCTAGCATTATATGTGAGGTTCACAGACGTCTTTTCAACTTAATGTACTGAACTAAATTTTAACCAGATCTTATTTTTTCTTTACAGCAGCCCACTCAACTCTATGAGCTGTTTCTTCTAAGGAAGCATTTCTCTTTCTAGAGCTTGGATCTTTATACTCAGTAAAGGCATGGTTAAATGTTTCGAGATATATATCCTACGCATGTTGTGGTGAGACATTTTTTACAGAATCTGGTAAATCTTCATTAGTTTTATATGGCATCTCACCCATCCGTTCTGATTATAGTAAATTAGCTTGAATTGAGAGGTATCGTTGTTTCTCGCTTACATATTGCTTATAAGCTACACACTCGGTTACGCCTAGTATCTAATCCAAGTTAATTCGTTATAGTATAGGTAACCAGTTGAAGTATGTTATAGCAAATCGCTCTTCTACTAGTTGTAGCTTCCTCTCTTGTTAGCTACAGAGAGAGGTATCCGGAAAGAAATTGGATGCCCCTCAAAAATAAGCTTTACATACCAAATCTTAGGCCTGCACTAACAATAGAAGCTCTGTAACGGCTCTTTCCTAACTGATTGCCGAGTATGTCGAGACGAGATTTTGTTTTACCATAATCGTTAAAACTATATGAAATATCAAATTTTATGCTGTCATTTAAATCGAACGCACTACCAACTGCAAATTTATAAGCAAAATTATTTTTTTTCGACACTACTTCTGACACCGCTACATCATTTCCTCCTATAGGCAAAATAGAAAGTTTATCTTTAAGTGTAGCCACTCCTACGCCTGCTCCTACATATGGATGGAATATGCTAATTAGGTTGCCAAGTTCGTAATAGAAATTTAAAAAATATACGTCTACTAGTGGTCTACGTGTTATAGTCCTGGTAGTGCTGTCTGAATGAAGCACAGGGTTTATATGACGGGACCAAGTAATATCAGATCTGACCTTATCGCCGAAATTAATTCCTATACCTAGTCCTGCGCCGACTGTAGAATGTATTGTAGAAGTTAATTTGCTGCTTGCTCCTTGAACAGAGGTCCCTTTTAGATTTTCAAACTTCCCAAACCCTGAATCTATACGAAAATATGGCAGCAATGTACAATCTGTGCAATCTGTTTCTGCTAAGCATATAGATGAATACATTAATAATCCAACTGAAGATAATAATACGCCTGTATTTTTTTTCATAATTTCCTCCTCGAAATATTATTAGATAGAAGTTTTAAGTATATTTTGTAGATTTGGCTTAAAGACTTGGAGTGCCTCCGTTGTCCTCTAACCATTTTTTATGACGTTTCTCATCTTCAAGGCCATCCTTAAGAATATCATTTGCATCTTCCCATTTTCCTTTGTGAGAACCAACCCGCTCGTATGCAACGTTTGTATCTTCTTCGTTAGTACGCATGGCTTGCAATATAGAAGTATCATCAAGCAAACCTCCTAGGACAACTTTGCCTTTTGCCAGCCATTGTTTTGAACTTGGAGAATTAATTGTGTCTTCACCATGTTCAGTCAATAGCTCATTTAGCTTCTTAATATGTCTTTGGTGGTCTTTCTTGAATTTTTCGAGTTGAGATTTATAATTTTCGCTTTTAAGTCTGTTGATAGCAGCCTCATATGCTTCTATCGCATCATAATCAAGCTCTACAAGAGCTTTTATAGCATCGGAGAAATTCTCCTGTCTTCCGACTAAAGTAACCATAATACCCTCCATATTAATAATTTTTATAGTGGTCTTGTTATAAAGTCTGGTCTTACTTGAAAGTTTAACCCTAAGTGCATAGGCTAGTCAAGCACAAATTATAATTAATGTGAGGATGTTGTAAGCGATTGCTATAGATAGGATATCAAAAGGGTTGTGAGTGGACCCAAAGTAAAATGGAGCGCATATTTTCAACCTAAGATTAAAGAGGCATTCTATGTTCACATACCTTATACTATCTTTCATTTTTAAATGATCCAAACGGTTTTTTTCAGATCTCTGCGTGTTTACATATTTATATGGGCTCTGCTCGTTACGTCTAGCACAAATTTCAAATTAAATGAATTATCATCCTAATTTTCTCCTGCGTCATGAATATTTTCCAGATAAACCATAACTAAACAAGCGCCGCTATGTCTCTTTATCAACACCTCATTTTTGATACTTCTGTTAAAGCAAGAGTTAGTCCCAGCGAACAATAGCTTTCTCCGGTTCAGCTCCCATTTGAGACCATTAGTTGAAATAATAGCCTCCATGGCTCCTATCAATGATATTTTGGTGTTTATAGGAAGAGAAAAAGTTTTACATCTATCAGTTTTCAGGACATGACATGCAATTGGCGGAGCATAAAAAATCCCACCATGATCTATTAACAAGCTAATATTATTGAGTATATGGTCAATATAGCCTCCACTTGCCCCGACAATTATGGTTGGCAAAAGATTTGACTGTTCAACATATTTTAGTGCCTTCTCAAAATCGCATCTGCCTTGGTCCGAGACATAAACAGATTCAATTGTTTTGAGTATTTTTGGATCAACAGTATCTAAATCACCGACAATAATTTTTGGTTTAATGCCAAGTTTATGAAGCGTATTTGCAGCCCCATCTGCAGCTATTACAGGAAGATCTACATTAAAAAAGGATTTACTGGGTAATTCGCCATTTAAAGCCAAAATCGATCTATATTGCTGTAAATTCACATGTCTATAAAAAGCCCTATGCGTTTTTTGCATCATAATAACGTTTTTGCACTATAGAAATTATACTGATTGACAAACCTGCTACATTACTAGCCAAGACAAATATCGAACCTTGGTAAATGCCGTGAACTATCCAAGCTACTGAGCAAACAAGATAATTCACTAGCATAAGCATAGATATATCATTAGTAGATTTGGTAATATACGCTTTGTAAATTTGAGGCAGTAGGCCAATTAAAGATGTGATTAGGGCAATAAAGCCGAAGAACTCTTCTATACTCATCACATTTCCCTCCGCTTGTGTTAACAAAATCAGGTTCAAAGGGTTGTGTATAGTCCATTACTTTGAACATGGGTCGTTTTACCTATTATTATATAGGCTTCACTCGTTGCTCCTAGTCCCAATCCAAATTATAATGATTATATGATATACTCTCAGCTTATTAAGCACCCCTAATGTGAGTGAAAATATATATGCTTTTGGCGGTAAGATCAAATGAATTTTGATATAAAGTGAATGGCTATGGATAACTGTTTACAAACAACTATAGTCTTTTAAATTGAATTGTAGTGCTACGCTAGGAATGAAATCTATAAGTATCAAGTAAGCAAATGCACAACAACGTAACATATAATCAAAAGACAACACTACGGTAAATCATACTTTCTGCGTGTCTACGTATAAATAATCCTTGTATCTTTCTTCCACCAGAGAATATCCAGCGCATAAATTCTTCGGCTATTTCATCTATGCTTGAGCCATAATTAATTTTTTGTCTAAGTGTTGATCTTTGAAGTACACAGGCACCCAAATTATATGTAAAGGATACAAGAGCAGAAAATTGATTGTCATTTATGTCTCCTCTAATATACTTAAGTACAGCAGTTTCTGATATAAATATATCCTTTCTTAATAATATTTCTGCTTCTTCTAGATTTAAAAAATCGTATGATTCATTTTTTTTTATCAAATGCCCATATCCTATTGTTTTATAACCAGCTGCGCATTCATATGCGGTAGATTTATAACCTTCAAAATGCTTTATGAAATTAACTCCATCATTGTTAATATACCTATGTATCATCTTTGTCTCCATAATTTACTGAAGGTTCTTTGTCCAAAGTAAAAGCTGATGATACCAGCAAATATTGCTTGATCATCCGTTGTCCATAAAATCTCAATATACTGGACAGCATCTTCTGCTATAAACATAATAGCTTTATATTGTGTGTATTTAAGCAGCGCATAGAGACCGAAAAAGCAATAAGCCATCACTGGTCTTACAGTGCCGTTTAATGCATCAACCCAGCATATTCCAGTTTTGTAAGTGGAGTAAAGATTTACAAATTCAGAAACATCATGCACAGTTTTTACTTCCTCAATTTTTTGCGCAAGATTCATTTTTGTAAATTCAATCTGTTTTGATAAAATTTCAAGTTCATGTTTTTTGTCATTTTTATCCTTATAAATTCTTACTATCTCAGGAATTAATGAACTTATAAAGCCTGCTATAGATGCAAGTAATGCTATCATTTATTTCTCCTAATAAATATATCCATTAAATACTATTTCACCCAGATAATGTTCAGTTTCTGGGATTTTAGTAAGTCTTATATAATCGATAGAATTTGGGATTTGTGTGGTAATATATGGTTTGCTGAATTGCCATAGTATATTTGATGTAAAAACTACATTAAATACTCCATGGGTATTTTGTTTTATTATTATATTTGTAGTATTTATTGTTAATGGGTCAATTCTCAGAATTATGTCTCCTTGCATGTATAGAAAGTGATAATTAGCTCCACTCAAATATACTTCCCCTATTGCTTCAATAAAGTGCGAAGAGGAAGTTACAACTTCTTTTGTAGTAGTATTTACTTTTTTCCATGTTGATCCATCATAATGGATAAATTCTCCTATTTCTGTGCAATATATTATCATACCAAATTTTGGTTCTATGTATTTCCATGGTTTATTTTCAAA
>JABDAD010000002.1 GCA_013289335.1 Alphaproteobacteria bacterium
AGAATATCCAGAGTTGGATACAAATAATTCTAGCTCATTGATTTTTTTAGATTGCCCTACTTTTAGATGAATATAACCTTCAATCAGATCTTCAAAATTCGGAAATTTCCAAATAAGATTATTACAATTTATAACAAGTATCTTAGAATTTTGAGATAATTTTAATTTTGTTAATACATAAGCTCTTTGTGATAGGATTTTATTTGATGGAGATACTCTATCATATGGGAGACTATCATATTATGGCATATATAATATTTCTGATTTAGGCGCAAAAAATCTAAGATCGTCATACAAAATGATTGCTTCTTCTTCTGAAGAAGCAACGATAACAACATCTCCGGTATGTTTTAATGAAAGATTTTCGAGTCTACATAATAGTTCTGCATTACATATATTCATTATTACACTTCCAGACAGTTAAGCAAAAGAAAATATATCTTATTTGAGGTAATATAATCTGGAACTGGTTTTTTATATATTAACCAATCCATTAGCTCTGCATCATTACATTCCAGAATTTCTTCATATGCATTTAACTCACTTGATGTCAACTGAAATAAGTATTTTTTTACAAATCTTTGGAAAATTATTTCTGATTCCTTGCAGCCCCTGTAAGTACTAAGGTATTGAAGTTTTCTTATATATTCAGAATTATTTTTTATCATAAAGTCGCTTGCAAAATAATAGTAGCAAGGGTAATAATATAGTAATTCAGTTTTCACAACAAGAATTTACCATGTTTCGGATTAATAACAGTGAACTGATTTTATTAGATTTTTTAACTATTAACACAGACAATTGTTTTTGAATGTTTAGTTTTAAACTTTCAAAAACAATTGAAACTAAAATGAATGATGTAAATGATAATGATTACTGCCATAGAAGCATGGGAATTAGCAAATAGTGATAAACAAACTGTTATAATAGATATTCGTACAACAGAGGAATGGAAAGAAACTGGGATTCCAAAGTTAGAAAATAAGGTCTTTACTATTACATCACATTTTAAACCAAATATGAATTTAAACCATGATTTTTTACTTGAACTAGGTAAGGTTGTACATGATAAAGATACGAAAGTAATTTTTATCTGCAAAACAAATGGGCGTTCAAATATTGCTGCCAATCTTGCATTGCAACATGGTTATAAGAACTCTATCGTTGTAATAGATGGTTTTGAAGGTAACTCTGTTGGTCTTGGATGGAAAGCGTCAGGACTTCCTTACAAAGTGATGTAAATAAATTATGAAAGCAGCTCTTGATGAAAAAAATATACCAATGCAGCATGATGAGATCTGGAGAAAAGTTCTTAAAGAATTAAATTCCAAATTTGGAGAAGCAATTTATAAAAGCTGGTTTACAAAAATAGCATTATTGCAAAGTAATGCAGATAATGTTGTTTTGGGAGTGCCTACTAGATTTGTTAGAGATTGGATTAAAGGAAATTACTACGACCAAATCAAAGCTCTATTTAGATCATATAATCCTCAAATTATTGATATAGATATACGAATTACCACAGTACTAACTTCAGAAATTCAAGATTGCTTCATTGAAGAAGAAATAGTTGAATCATCAGCAATTATTTATGGTTCAACTCTAGATCCAAGATTTACATTTAGCAATTTTGTTGTTGGGACACCTAATGAACTTGCGTACGCCGCATCACGTGCAGTCGCGGAATCTAGAAAATCCCTGTCTGAATCTAACCCACTTTTTCTGTACGGCGGTGTAGGACTCGGGAAAACTCATTTAATGCACGCAATAGCTTGGCATATTAAACAAACTAATCCAGATAGAAAAGTTATTTATATGTCAGCCGAAAAATTCATGTATCAATTCGTAAAAGCGCTACGTGATAAAGATGTTATGACATTTAAGGAACAATTTAGGTCAGTTGATGTTCTGATGATTGATGATATTCAATTTATTTGTGGAAAAGAAAGTACCCAAGAGGAATTTTTTCACACATTTAATGCATTAATTGATAATAACCGACAAATGGTAATTTCATGCGATAGATCACCCACAGATCTTGATAATATTGAAGATAGGATTAAATCTAGGCTTGGATGGGGGCTGGTTGCTGATGTCCATAGCACCACCTATGAACTTAGAATAGGGATCCTTCAATCTAAAATTGAACAATTAAATATTGCGATCCCACAAAATGTTGTGGAGTTTTTAGCCGCTAAAATAACATCGAATGTAAGAGAATTAGAAGGAGCTTTAAATAAAGTTATAGCCCATTCAACTTTGATAGGCAATGAAATAACAATTGAAAAATGTCAAACTATATTGCGTGATTTACTCAGATCCAATGAAAGATATGTAACAATAGAAGATGTGCAAAAAAAGGTTGCGGAACGATATAACATAAAAATTTCGGATATGTCTTCACCAAGACGTCATAGATCTGTTGTAAGACCAAGACAAGTTGCTATGTTTTTGGCAAAGAATCTGACAACAAAAAGTCTGAATGATATAGGTAAAAAATTTGGCAAAAAAGATCATACGACTGTATTACATGCTTGCAAACAAATAGAAAAATTACAAAAAATTGATTTAGAGTTACAAGAAGAAATTTTCTTACTTACAAGAGTTCTTGAAGGATAGGTTTATGGATAACAAAAGTTTAGATATTACAATTTTAACAAAAGATTTAATTCATGCGCTTAATTTTGCATCTAGTGTCATCGAAAAAAGAACAGTTAAACCAATACTAGGAAATGTCAAACTCGAAGCGGCAAATAACAATCTTTTAATAACTGCCACCTCATCAGATATTTCTTTAAAAATATCGATAGGAGCAAACATAAAATACGAAGGTGCAATAACAGTAAATATTCTAACATTTTCTGATATAATCCGAAAATTATCCGATGAATCAATAAATATTGTTTATAATACACAAACAGAGCAAATAGAAGTTAAAGGCCAAAGATTTATTTCTGAACTCTCAACTTTGCCAGCATCAGAATTCCCAGCGCTAGACAATATTCAAGTAACTTCTGAATTTGAAGTGGAGGCCAAATCTTTACTTCGTATAGTGACTCAAACTGAATTCGCAATGTCTACAGAAGAAACACGTTATAATTTAAATGGTATATTTCTAAATTCAGTTGGAAATGGAATAATCAACGCAGTAGCATTAGATGGGCATAGGATGGCCAAGTCTTCAGAAATGATTCCCATTAACAATGTGTTTGGCCTAATAATTCCTAAAAAAACTGTTTTTGAACTGATAAAAATATTAAAAGATGCACATTATATACTTAACAAAGTAAGTGTGTCATTTGATTCTAATAGGATTTCATTTGTTATTGGAAATTTACAAATTATTTCAAAGCTCGTAGATTCTTCATTTCCAGACTATGCATCATTGATTCCAGAACTAAGCCACAATAAATTAGTAATTCATAGTAATATGCTATCAAATGTGGTAGATAGAGTAGCAACAATAACTCATGATAAGTATAAAGCCATAAAAGTTTCAGTTTCTCAAAAAACAATAGAAGTTTCAGCATTTGGAGAGTCAAAGGGCTCAGCTAAGGAGGAGGTAATCAATACTAAGGAAGATCAAAAATTTCTATTCGAGGGAAGTCCAATAATAATAGGTTTTAATCCAAAATATTTACTCGATATTTTAAAAAATTTAGATGATAACGAGATAGAAGTTTATTTTATTAATTCGTCTCAACCTATTTTATTGCGTCCAATTTTGTATAGTGATGATATACACCTCATAATGCCGATGAATGTTTAGTATATAGTTCTATAAAAATCTAAATTATAAATCGGAGAATCTAATTGCTTGAATGTAATATAAAAAATATTTTCATCAAAAATTTTCGTAATTTTCAGGAAAAAGAAATTAAGTTTGATTACAAGCAAGTTCTGATAACTGGAGCAAATGGAAGTGGAAAAACTTCAATATTAGAAGCTATATCAATGCTAGCTGTTGGTAAAGGAATAAAAAATGCTAAATTTCATGACCAGATTAGACTAGGATCTAATGAGTGGTACTTGAAGTTTGGTGTAGATTCATATATTGGGAACATCATAATAGAACAATTCATCAAAGCAGAAAATTCTAGAAGAACTATGCAATTGAATTCTAGAATTATAACACCACACGAGCTTGCAAATTTGTCCTCTATCTTCTGGTTAACTCCACAACAAAATACTTTATTCCAAGAAACTATACAAAATAGGAGAAAATTTTTTGATAGAATAGTCTATTGTTTTGAACGTGAACATGCCACAAATCTTACACAATATGAGCATTATCAAAAAGAAAGACTAAAAATTCTAATTATGGAGTATTATGATTTAGCCTGGGTTGAGGCAGTGGAGGACAAGTTAGCAGAACTCTCTCAAAAAATATCTTCTTCTAGAATCAAATTAAAATATGAGTTACAAAAAACAATAGATGAGTTAGATACTCCATTTCCTAAAATCAAAATTTACTTGAATAGTACATTAGAGAAAATAATAGAAAATGAATCTAATTATAAAGAGCAATTGAGATTAATTAAGGATGAATATAAAAATAGTAGAAAAAAAGATGCAGAAAGCCATAAAACTCATTTTGGAGCACTAAAAGCTGATTTTTCTGCTACACATTTTGTAAAAAATATAGAAGCTAAATTCTGCTCTACTGGCGAACAACAATCTTGTTTGATTACATTATTACTAGCACAAACTAGCCTTTTTTTAAAAAAAATGAAAAAAAATCCTATATTGCTTCTAGACGAATTATTTGTTCATTTAGATGAGGGAAATAAGGAATATCTCACTCAACACATTGAGTCAAATTCTATACAAGTCATAGTCACAACTACTGAAAAGGAACTCTGTTCTAGTTTTGCAAAACTTGCTCAAATTATAACTTTATAACGACATTTAATTATCTTATTCAATATTTTTATTTATTACGATTATTATATCTCGACTTCCCATCTTGGTTATTTTGATAATATGTTTTATTTCTATTATTATAACGAAAATTTCTACCTGAACTGAATTTTGATAGTAAGGAAACACCAAATACTGCAGAAAAAGCTATAAGGGAAAAAATTAAAGCTGTCTTAAGATCTGTATAAGCTATGCAGGCAGCGGAGGTGCAAATTACACAAATTATAAGAAACGCAAAGATGATACCTAATTTCTTCACCTTTTCTGCCACCAAGAGAGAACATTTTTCTAATTCATATTTTAATTCTTGTTCTTTTTTAGCCATATTTAAAATCCTCTCGAGAGTCCCTGGAAATATCTCTTCATATCCCGATAAAACTTCAATTGGAGGTAGCAAGTACTCATATTTGAGCGATATATTTTCTTCTGCAGTTTTTTCTGCATAGTTTTTTATTTCAGTTTCTACCTTATGACCACGATTCAGACGATCATTCCCATAATATGTCTTCATTCGTTTATTGATATTAATTTTGCTCATCTCTTACTTTCTCATATGCATTATTTATATAATGAGCGACGCTTATAAAATTCTGATCAATCTCTAGTGTTTTTATGTGTTTTCTAGTAAAATGGCGAAAACTGAAACAACTTGTAAAACCCTGAAGGAATAATTTGTAAAACTTACTTTGCATATTTTTCGAAATATCCAGAAATTGGTATAAATGGCTCAGCTCGGAAATTTACAGCATTATCATATTTTTTGCAACACATTCCGAAACTTTTATCGCATTCTTCTCCGTTAAATTCTTTAATTTTGACTTTACACCTATGATCACCAAATTTCGCTCTACAAGAAGTACTATAATATTGTGTAATTATAGAATAATAATTTTTAGATATGGGATGTAATATCAAAGTAAAACTACTCTGGTCTAATACCACTTCATCGCAGCTATATTCAAGCCATTTTTGTAGAATATTTTTTTCTTTAAAATATAAATACATGGAGATTTTTGCACCATCTAGAACAAATTGCCTACTTACTCCACCATCTTCAAAATAACCTTTTAATATAATCTCGTTAGAATTTGCCTCATTAAAAATCGCACTTACAAATTCAATAGAAGAAAGAGCTGTATAACAAATATTGTCTACTATTATGTTTTTTCCTGAATCACTTAATCTAACAATATCACCAGTCTTAGACACTATTTCGAAACAGAGTATCCAATTATTTGGAGAATTTTTTATAAATTTTTGAACTTTATCGTCAAACATCGCATATTTCTTTCATAATAATATCATTTAATAATATACTCCCATCTTCGCAGTAAGAATATTCAATTTTGTTGGTAACAAAACGTACTTTAACATCAAATTCGAAATTAATAACCAAATCTTCTCTTGGTTCAAGAGACCGTTTTAACATAACTTCACCTTCCTCAAAAATAAAATCTTCTACCTCTCCATTTTTTATTATAGAGATCGTATCTAAAATGGGTAAATCTATATTTCTATGAAATATAAATCCTCTGTCATTATAAGTTTTAAATAATTTAAATTTAGAAATTGAATCTTCATCTGCCACCAAAATTTCATCTCTAGCTCTGTAATCATTCATATCCTTAAGTCTAAAACTATGAAGCGGCCCTCTCATTCCATTATAAAAAGAGTAAAATTCTTCAAATTGTTGATTATTTATTCTAGCTGATACAATTTTGTAATGATGAAAAGGAGCTTCTCTACCATTTTTAATAAATTCTCTACCGGAATAGCTAGTGCTAATAATTGATTCGAATGAAAAGCTACTATAAATAAATCCAATAAAAAAATCTGGCAATCTAATGTTATGATGGGACACTAAGCTCTACCTTGTATTAAAGATTGATATCCCATCTTAAAACGAGTAGTCATCAAATCTTGGCTTGGAATAAATTCAGCATCTATAATTCTACCGCTTATATAGCTATAAGTTTCTAAGTTACGTTGCAAGTAAAACACCGCCTCTATTCTACTAATTATATTTTTGAAATTACCAAAATTACTCTCTCTTATGTAAATATTTATTTCGCCTTCCATCTCATAAGAATTTATTCTGTGTTTAAGCAATTTTACTTTATTGACATGTTGCAGAATATAAGGATATTTTGAATATTGCTTAATAGATTGATATATATTACTCACCATCGATTTTAATTCCTCGTCAGAATCCATAGACCTATGAAGATTTTGCTGAAAATCTAGTGCAAGAGAAATGCTCATACTTACCTTTCTGTTATTTCTAACACTAATAATTTTAAAAAATGGTTTAGCTCATACGGGTTTACTATACGTTTAATTGTAAATAACCTATCATTAAAACCTACTCTCATCCTACAATTAATCCCATTTATATACCTACATGTAATGATAAAATACTCCTCTACCATAATATGACCAAAATTTACTCCATCAAACTCCTGAAAATTATTCTCAGATACAGGCATAATCTCTGCATATGCTTCATGAAATACTTCCAATTCATCATTATCTTCTCCAACCTTTTCTAAAAAAACAATTTTATGTCTAAATTTTGCAGACAAATATTTCTTTTTTTCATAATTTCTCATTATATAATTCTAAGCTTTCTATAAGATTGATACATTAGTAAAATACCTTCTAAAATCTCATTATTAATAACTTGTTTATCATATAATAAACTTAAATGTAGAAAAATCCCTTGTCTTATCAATTCTGGTACAACTTCATAACCTGCAATATATTTGATTTGAATTCTCCTTTTTATATACGTATTTTTTAAAATAATCTTATTGCCCACTAATTTAAAATCTCTAGTCTCTACAAGATCCACTTCTTCATTATCATCTATAATTTTTAAGTTAAGCACATTGATAAGAGGTTCGGATGTAACATATACTTCCGCACCTTTTAAATCATCTAAAGAGGCTATCACTTCTCTCTTTTCTATAAATTTTTTCAAAAATTCTTCAGCAAAAGTTATTGCTGCTTTTAATTGCGAAAGAATAAGAAAATCATCATGATTTGATGTTACTCGCAAATGATTTTTTGCTATTTCTAATGTACAAAATTCTTCACCAATTTTCTCTACTGTTTTAAGTTCAAATATTTGCATTTTTTATAATACTAAAATTTTAATAGCTGAAAAATCTACTACATCCCCACCAACTCTTTTAGTTGCATAAAACTTTATAAATGGTTTTTCTGTATATGGATCCCTGATAATTGAAACCCCAACACGGTCTACAATTTTATACCCAACTTTAAAATCACCAAGAGCTATTGCAGAAGCACCAATTTCCGGAACTGGCATATGATTACTACAATAAACTGGTATACCAAAAATTGTTTCTGGTATTTTTTCTGAGATTGATGGCTGCCAGATAAATCTTCCTATATTATCTTGTATCTTTTGGATTATAGATAATGTTCTTCTATGCATTAAAAAGCTTGCATTCGGATGATATATGTCTTCTAATGCATTAAGCAAGCTTACTAAATCACTTACAGAAATCTCGCCCTCTGTCTCTGCCTTCACTGCTTGGATTTCTTCTGGATAAGTTAAGAAACCTTTTGGTTTATTTTCACCATCACCATTTATAAAAGCGTAATTTTCAGCTTTTGCAAATGTTTGTACAAGTTGTTCTGTAAGCCATTCATCAATATTAACAAATGAATCGTCAAGAAGCCTTTGTGTTGCTTTAGGCTGGCTATAAAGTTCATGTACTACTATTCGTTTTTGAATTAACCTAGGAGCATCTGTTTCTGATCTTTCTGCCCTCTCTGCTACCCATCCTCCATTAAAATCACCTGCTTGGATTAGCAATTCAAGTACATTTGATGAGATTGTTTCGCATGAAGCAATCATTCTCATTGGAGAAATTTCAGCTATTTTAGTTATTATATGACGATATCTTTCAGGAGAAACCGCAAAACCCCCCATTTCAGGCTGATCTGAACTATAAGATTTAATGTCTAATGGTATAGTCGCTCCTCTTATATTATTACAAAAAGATTCTTTTTCTTCCATATCTTGTATAAACTCTGGTGTAGTAATATTTTGCATATGCTTAATTTCTCCTTTTATATCTTTTAATTCAATAACCATATTTTCAACGACTTTTGTTAGAAATTCTTCCATTTTTAACCTTTTGATTAATTAATCTGATTAAGTTTTCTGCTTCACTCAATATGTTGTACAATTTATTATTTTTATGATTTTCTAAGATTGAGGCGCTTAGATTTGCAGGAAAAGTAACTACACTTATTTCCCATAAATTAATACTTGTGATTACTCTTACTCCATCTGGTTTCGTGTAATAAGTATTTATATTAAATCCTATACTAAGCCCATTTATTATGTTTTTCTTAATCAAATCAATAGCTTCCCTACCTTTATTTGTACCTGACGTAATTACAGCATCCATATAAAGACCTGTGGAATCTTCTTTGAGATTATCTATTCTGCCTATAGGATCTCTTATATCATGTTGCCAAAGTAATTTTATTGATTTATTACTAGCAATTGTTTCAGTAAAAGCGCCTGCTTCTATAATATCTCGGTATAGGTCAACTACGTTAAAAACACTTGCGTAACCAGAGATTTTTAGATCACCAGATTCTAAAGATTTTGTTATTATTTGATTTTTGATGCCCATTTTTATCACCGCTAAAACTAAGAAAGCTTTATAGCAAATAAAAATACAGCACTAATACTTAGTTTTATCTTTGAAGAAAACGTCAAGCAACAACTCGCCTAATTCAAAGCAATTGACTATATATTATGTTGTTTGTCTGCAACTATTCTTTCTGTACATGATTATTTATACTCTAAAAGAAATTGACTTGATCTAGAGAAACATAGAACATGTAAGTTAAATTCAGCTTGGAACAATAAAATAATGTCAAGAGAAACTGTTAGTATTGATTTGAATAAAGCAAGGGCTGCGGCTGTAGGTCATATTACGTCAACAGACGAAAGAGATGCACATGCAGTAAGTGAGGTTTTGGTCCTGTCTACCGCAACCGAACAATCAACACATCCAGAATTAAAAAGTTTTTATCAAGAATTAGTAGAGACAAGCTTAGGAGGCCCAGCAATTACTCCAGAGAGAGCTCTAGAACATAGTGTGTCGTTAACAGCGAGTACAAAAGCTACAGAAAAAAGTACACTAGAGGAAGCTGCAGCTATAAAGAACGAAGAAAGACAAATAGGAAAAATAGCAGCAATTGCCGCATTGGAAATACAAAAGGAAGGAGGTGCAATTGATCAAGAAAGAGCGATTCTAATTAAAGCAACCATAGATAGGTCATTAGATAGTTATAATGAAAGTTTACATCGTCAAATAGAGTTAGATCAATCACGAAACACTTTATCCATTAGAAAAGATGGAGTGACACATCAAATTAAGATGGAGCCTGGGACTGGATATGATGATTTTAAGGAAGTCTTGCTACAAAAAAACGAAGAATTATCACTTGGTCTAAGCAGAGAACAAATTGAATATACTATGTCTTCAGTAGATCAAGCTTTGCAAGGAGCACCGGCTGTGTGGTGCCAAAAAACTCAATCTGATCTTGGTTTTAGACAAACACCCACAAGAGAACTTTTGCTAGACGTAACCCCAGATAGGAAAGTTACTATATATTCTAACATGGACTATTTAGTATATCCTATAATGGATCCAGAAAATCCTTCCCCTGCTCGCATTTTATCCACTATTAAATCAGATATAACAGATCTTTCTGATTCTCGTGATGAGTTCATTAGAAAGCCTGGTCTTGCTTCGCACGAAGTTCCTATAACTTATATGCATACAACATTTAACACGGCAGAAATAAGAATGGATTTTGAAGTACCTGAACTAATAAAATCACCTAGTACTAAAGACCCAATGTTGGTATATTACGATACATGCATAAAATCTCAAGATAGCAGAATTTTTGATAATATAGAAAATCAGTATATGATGGTATCTCGTGAACCATTTCATACAACAAATTTAATAACAGCGCTCGCAAGAAACAGTATTAATACTCCTGAGAAAACTAGTGAATTAATATCTTATGTCGCCAATAGAAACAACATGAATGACACCCAGAGAGATGATTTATATAAAGAGGTAATTTCAAATATTGAAAATACCTCTTATGCTGCCGCCCTTCTTGGCCAGCAAATTTCTTTAAAAGCACGCGAAAACGGTGGAACATTACCACTTGATGCTGTGGCAGTAATGATCCATGAAGCGGTTGTTAGTCGTGGCAAAGAAAATATTGCATCTGGTGCATTTATTCAAAGTACTCTCACAGTACTTGGTATATCTGGGAAAAGTGCAGAAGATATTAATTCCATGATCATTATAAAACAAGGACATGATGGTTCTATAACAAAAGATCAAGCAAAAGAAAGACTCACAACCTATTTAGGAATGAAAGAAGAACATGCTGACAAACATATTACTTCTTTGACTCGAGAACACAAAGTATCGGCATTTTCTAGTACTACTGATAAATTTCTTTCACTTATGAGATTATCAAAAACAAAACCAACTCTCACACTCGAAACTACTTCTTGGGCAGCCCCACCACCTATAGTTCCTTCTGAGGGTATTGCCACTCCAAGTACAGCAAGAACACCAACTTCCTCAGAATTTTTAGATAGATCAAGCACTGAAACAAGTAGAATTATTATGTCGCCACCAAATATTGTGGATGGTACAAAACCACATAGTAGAGAAAGCACAAAAAGCGCAGATGCAGCAGATACTTTGAGAGACAGAGTGCTTGCAGAAGCTTTATCACATCCAGCTATTTCATCAATTAGCACCACAATCACTCATGTACATGAGCATAAAACATCTACCCCAAAACCACATAAACATCATAACCCTCATGGCCATAGAGCAAAACGAAGTAGCTCAGCTCCACATACTACACAACATAAATTCAGCTAAATTATAGTCAATTATTTTGAATTAGCCGATAAATCATTTAGGATCATTTAAAATGAAACTTGGTGTTAATATTTTACTCCCATAAAATATAAACCACATGCAGGTGCTGTCTGACCAGCTACAGCGCGTGATTTTTTTTCAATCATATTTTTTATCTCATAAGATTGAATTTTATTAAGCCCAACATCAACAAGCGTTCCAACAATATTTCTAACCATATTATGAAGAAATGATTGAGCATATATATAAAGCTTTATCTCTTCTCCATTTTTTAAAATATCAATCTTATTTATGGTCCTAATTGGAGACTTAGCCTGACAATGCGATGATCTAAAAGATGTAAAATCTTGCTTACCCAAAAAATATTGGCTTGCTTCCTTCATAGATTCAAAATTTAGACTTTTTTTTACCTGCCAAACTCTATTTTTTTCAATAATAACAGGATTTAATCTATTTATTATTCTATAAAGGTAGGCTCGTTCTATAGCTGAAAATCTTGCATGAAAATCATGAGAAACATATTCGCAATCTATCAATGCAACAGCGTGAGGTTTTGAATGATAATTTATAGCACAAATAACTTCTTTTAGATCATATTTTTTATCTAAATCAAAATGTATAATCTGTCCATAAGCATGAACTCCGGTATCAGTCCTGCCAGAAGCATACACACATGTTTGAATTTTTTTAAATTTATATATAGATTCTTCAAGAATTTGTTGAACCGACAAGCAACCAATTTGCCTTTGCCATCCACAAAACCCTGTTCCATCATATTCTACGACAGCTTTATAACGTTGCATTTTTAGTAATAATATGTCCTATGTATAATCAATTAACTTTTATATTTAGACTAGAAGCGACGAGTTAAGCTATTCTCGTCATCTCTTACGAAGGGCCATTTTCTTTTAGATGGATCCTTAATTAAATGCGGAATGACTGACAGAAACAACAACGTCCCATGTCCAAAGTAATTGACTATAACCTTATTTATAATGTTTTGAAACTAATAAACTTATACTTATCATATATTCATCAAATATCTTATCTATATCATCCAAAAAAATTTTATTTTGTAAGTGTAACTTTTTTGAATAAATTTTTGAACTAAATTTTTCGCACCCCCCCAATTCTTTCTCAAAATCTAAAATCATTTCTGCCATTTTTGCATTTAACATTCTTCCATAACTAGCATAATGCATTACTAACATTCTTCCTAAATCACCATAATTATTAATGGAATGTATATTTAACTTATTCATAAAATTCTCTTATTAATAATTAAGAACATGCAAAAAAATCCATGCTGCATGTATATATAAAATCTTATATATTGTCAAGAAATACTTAAATTTTGATTATTTTATATTAAAATATTAACTTAAGCAAATTTTAGCTAATAATAAACTTATTGTTATTTCTCTCTTACTTAGTGCTCATAGAATTAGAACATCACGTCTAGCGTAAATTTCAAATTATTCGACTATAGTTGTATGACGAACCCACAAGTAATACAAAAGATTTTATCGGTTGTTCATAAAACTGTGTCTAGATTCAATATTCTAGATCTTTTTAATTTTTCAGCAATATGTATAGACTTAAGTTTATGCACAGCAATTTCCAAATCAATATTTGGTACTATATAATCATAATAAATAGCTTGTTTGATTTCGTGTTTAGCACTATTTATACGATGTTCTATGGTTTCTGGTAAATCTTGATTCCTAGATATCAGCCTTTTTTCTAACTCATCTATTGATGGAGGTAAAATAAAAATACTGAATGAATACGCAGGCATTTTTTCCTTAATTATCCTTGCCCCATACGAATTAATGTCAAATATAAGATCTTTACCTTCTGCGATCGCAGATTCTATTTGTTTTTTGGGTGTCCCATAATAATTTCCATAAATTTTAGTAAATTCAAGCATCTGACCGGATTTTACTTCTATTTCAAAATTCTCTTTACTCACGAAATTATAGTGAAATCCTTCTACTTCTCCTTTACGTGGTTTTCGTGTTGTAGATGAGATAGACAATGCCAAGAATGGATCATCTTCCATAAGACGTTTTGTAAGTGATGTTTTCCCACAGCCAGAAGGTCCGGAAAGTATCATCAAACATCCAAGAGTTTTTAAATTTAAATTAGACATTTATACTCACTATTGATATCATGCATCTCAAAAAATGCATGCATATGTTACCATCATTACTTGATAGAGCAATAGATAAAGTGGAATCTTCTCAAAATCTTGATGAGTTAGAGTCTGTAAGAATAGAATTTATAGGTAAAAACGGATTAATCTCGGAGCAAATGAAACTTCTTGGAAAAATGGGCGCAGATGAAAGAAAGATTTTTGGCAAAGAAATTAATGACATTAAAAATACTTTCGACATAGCTTTCGAGAATAAACAAAAGATTTTAACAACACAGAAATTAAAAGAAAAATTAATAAAAGAAAATATTGATATAACTTTACCTTCTCAAAAAAAACGCATTGGCTCTATACACCCGATTTCACAAGCTAAAAACGAGATTATAGAAATTTTTGCAAAACTTGGGTTCGAGATTAAAGAAGGACCGAGTATAGAATCTGACTGGTACAACTTTACTGCATTAAATATTGATGAAAATCATCCTGCAAGACAAACCCAGGATACTTTCTATATGAGTTCAGAAAATAATGAAAAAACTCTTTTGAGGACTCAAACATCTCCAGTTCAAATTAGAATGATGGAAAAAGGTAAACCACCATTTAGATTTATTGCACCAGGTAGAACTTACAGATCAGAGCATGATATAACTCACACTCCGATGTTTCATCAAATAGAGATTCTTGCTATAGATAAAGACATAAATATGTCTCACCTTAAATATGTAATATTAGAATTTGTAAATGCTTTTTTTGAAGGTCAAAATCCAGAAGTGCGTTTTCGTCCCAGCTTCTTCCCATTTACCACACCTTCTGCAGAAGTAGATATTAGGTTCAATGAAGGAAAGTGGTTGGAAGTGCTTGGATGTGGCATGGTACACCCAAAAGTTTTAATTAATTCTCGAGTTGATCCAAGCATATATCAAGGTTTTGCTGCTGGATTAGGCATAGAAAGAATGGCAATGTTGAAATATGGTATAGAGGATTTAAGACAATTTTTTGAAAGTGATATTAGATGGCTTGAGCATTACAGTTTTTCAGCTTTTGATATACCATCAGTATTTGGAGGACTTACAAGGTGAAACTCACACAAAATTGGCTAAAAAAATATTTGGATACAAACTTAAGTGCTAATGAGATAGCTACACATCTTACAAAGCTTGGTTTTGAGCTTAACTCATTAATTGATAGAAAATTAGATCTCTCAGAATTTATTGTAGCTCGTATTATTAAAACAGAAAAACACCCAAATGCTGAAAAATTGAAAATATGCACTGTAGATGATGGCGCAAACAAGTTACAAATTATTTGTGGAGCACAAAATGCAAGAGAAAATATAAATGTGGTGCTTGCTAAAGTTGGGACAATTATACCGAAAGGAAATTTTGTTATCAAAATTTCTGAAATTAGAGGAGTAAAAAGCGAAGGTATGATGTGTTCATACGAAGAATTACTAATAAATTATGGGAATGAAGGAGAAATAATTGAACTTAGTCAAACTGCTAAAATTGGAGACAAAATTCTTCCTTATCTAGGCCTTGATGACGTTATTTTTGATATTGATATAACACCAAATAGAGGGGACTGCTTTGGTATATATGGTATTGCAAGAGACATGTCAGCTAAAAAGCTTGGCACATTAATACCCATCAACATACCAGAATTCGATACGAATTTTGAATCTTCTGTTAAACCAAAAATAAAATCAGACGAGTGTAAATTATTTGCTATTCGAGAGATAAGAAATGTTAAAAATATAGAAAGCCCACAATGGCTTAAAGATTTGCTGTGGAATGTCGGACTTGCGCCAATTTCAGCTATTGTCGATATAACAAATTATGTTAGTTTGGGATTTGCACGTCCTATGCATGCATATGATAGAAAAAAAATCGGCAATATACTTACAGTTCAGAACTTAGAGAAATCAGTGAAGTTTGAAGCTCTAAACTCAAAAATTTATGAATTTTCTATCCCAGATCTTATAATTAAAGACGAAACAAATATTCTAGCTCTTGCAGGGATCATAGGAGGAGAAAACTCAAAATGTTCAGCCGAAACAAATAATATTATTTTAGAATCAGCTATATTTGACAAAATATCAGTTACTAGATCAGGAAGAAAACATAATATTATAACTGATTCAAGAACTCGTTTTGAAAGAGGAATAGATTACAACCAAACCATAGAGATACTTAATCTTGCAACCTCAATGATACTTGAAATTTGTGGCGGTGAAGCTAGTAAAATCTCTTTAGCTGGGAATGCGACGACAACAAAAAGGAAAATTGAATTTAATATAGATTTGCTAGAAAAAAGAATTGGAATTAGTAAACCAAAATTAGAGATCATAGAAATTTTAAACTCTCTTGGTTTTGAAATTGAAGATAAAGGGAATATTTTAAACATTCTAGTTCCAACTTGGAGACACGATATTGACATCGCAGAAGTGATAGCTGAAGAAATATCAAGAATTTCTGAATTTGAAAAAATTCCCATGAATTGTCTGGATGTTCAAATAAATTTCAAAAGATTACATACGCAGAATCAGAAAAGATTAGAGACAGCACGTCGTATTGCTGCAAGTTTGGGATATAAAGAAGTAATAACATGGTCGTTCATGCCAAGTAAAATAATAGAGAATTTTGTAACTATAAATCCTGATCTATTTATTCAAAATCCAATAAGCCAAGATTTGAATTATATGAGACCTTCAATAATTCCAAATCTTTTAGATTCTGTTTCTTCAAATATTAAAAGATCAATTTTGAATATTTCATTATTTGAAATTGGACCTATATTTAAGGATTTAACAATAACAGGAGAGTCTCAAGTATTATCTGCAGTTATCTGCGGCAATATATTTGAAAAAACTCATCACTCTACTGAAAAACCCGTTGACATATTTGATATAAAAACTGATCTAGAATCTTTAATAAACGAACTAGATTTTTCTGTTGATAAACTACAAATATTGCAAGGTACTACACCAATTTATTATCATCCAGGTAGATCTGGGGTTTTTAAAATTGGAAAGCAAGATATTGCATATTTTGGAGAAGTGCATCCCTCCATTTTAAATATCTATGATATAAAAAAACCTACATATGCATTTGAATTATTTATAGAAAATATTCCATTACCAAGAAACAAATTTGGAAAAAAATCATCATTAATACTTTCGCCTTATCAATCTATTTCAAGAGATTTTGCATTTATTCTTGATGACAGACAAAATGCTGGAGATGTATTAAAAACTGTTCTATCGGCTGATAAACTCATTAAAAATGCAGAAATTTTTGATTTATATAAAGGGGCAAATTTAGGAAATAACAAAAAATCTCTTGCCATAAGAATTTTGGTACAAGCGGATGATAGAACATTAACTGATGCTGAAATAGATGAACTTAGCGTTAAAGTTACAAAATTTATATTTGAAAAACATGGCGGAGAGTTAAGATCCTAATCCAATTGGACTCTATTACTCCTCTAGGTCATCACACATTACAATCATCCAATATTAAACGCGGGATCTAATTTTTTAAGGAAATGGATTCCTGATTTCGCACAGATGGACCGGATGACTATAGTTATACTAATAAAAACTATATGGATCAACTTCAAGTCTAATATTTTCACGATTTGTTGATGGAAATAAATTTACAAGTTGAACAGCATAATTTTGTAAATTATAAGTTTTATCTGATATAAATAATATTCTAAATCTAAAACTACCTTTCAGTTTACTCATTGTTGCAGGAGCCGGCCCTAATATTTTTACTCTATCTGTTTTTGGCGCTAAATTCCTGATTTTTTTGGCAAAATTCATCGTAGTTATCTCATTTTCTCCAGTTACTATAAGCGCTATTATTCTTGAAAAAGGAGGCAAAAAAGAATCTTTACGCATAGTAAGCTCTGATTCATAAAACTCTTTAGTTAGGTTATTACACAATATCTGCAATATAGTATTGTCAGGAAAATAAGTTTGAATATATACAGTTCCTTCATATTTATCTCTACCAGCTCTTCCACTAACTTGTTGAAGTAATTGAAAACATCTTTCATTGGCTTTCAAATCTATATTACTAGCCCCCAAATCAGCATCTATGATTCCCACAGTTGAAATTTTAGGAAAATGATATCCTTTCGTAATTATTTGAGTTCCGACAATAATGTCTATATTTCCCTGTTCAACACCGTGAATAAACTCATCAATAGCTGATAATGCACTAGATTTCTCTCTAGTAAACACATGTACTCTAGCTTTAGGAAATATATTTTGTACCTCTTCTGCTATTCTATCTACTCCAGGGCCACATGCTAAAATTGTATCGTTCAAACATTCCGGACAATTATTAGGTATAGTTTCTGTATGACCACAATGATGACAAATAAGTGCATTTGTTTTCTTGTGCACAACAAGCCATGCAGAACAGCTATTACAAGCAAAGCGGAAAGAACATGATGTGCAAAGCATTAGTGGAGCAAAACCTCTTCTGTTTAAAAATAATAGAGATTGTAGGCCATTTTCTAAATCCTTCCTTATTGCATTTTCTAATTCATGAGATATCCAATTGCCTTTTTTAGTATTTTTCATGTTCACTATCTTAACGGAAGGAATTTTCGCTACACCATATCTCTTTGTTAACTTACAATGGTGATACTTCTCATTTTTGATATTTAGATATGTTTCTATGGAAATAGTTGCAGAAACAAGAATTACTTTTATTTTTTCAAAACTAGCTCGCAGTACCGCTGCATCTCTTGCATTATACAGAATATTTTCTTCTTGTTTGTATGCACCATCATGTTCTTCATCCACTATAATCAAACCAAGATTCTTATAAGGGAGAAACAAGCTACTCCGAGTACCTATAACAACTTTAGCTTCTCCACTTGCTATCGCAACGAATGTATCACTTTTTTTGGAAGGAGTGACAGCAGAATGCCATACATAGGGTCTAAATCCAAAGATTTTAATAAAACGTTCAATAAGTTGTTTTGTTAAACCAATTTCTGGGAGCATAAGTAGTACTTGCTTTCCTTCCTTAATATATTGATTTAAAACATGAAAATATACTTCTGTCTTTCCTGAACCAGTGATACCATCGAGCACAGAAACTTTTTGTGTATTTACTATTTCTTTATAAGCTAAATTTTGCTCTTCATTTAACTCAGGTATGTTCACAGATGCTATTTGGTTTATCTTCTTATATTCTTTCATAGGATTTAGACTTATAGGAAGCACCATCTTACAACAAGAAGCATAGTCAATAATGTAATATCTAGCGAAAAATTCTAAAAAACTTCTAAAATTTTTTGATATAGAGGGCAATAAAAATTTAAATTTAACTGATTTTATTGCATATTTTTTTGAATTATTTTCTGTATCTTTTTCTTTTCTATTTTCCCAAATAACGCCCATTACAGATTTGTTACGAAAAGGCACAAGCACAATATCGCCTAGAGATATGGTACTTTCATACATATATGTCAATATAGGAACTTTTTGTCTAACAGTAAGAACATCAAAGTATTTCACGCTTTTCTTGCAAAAATCTATTTTGACAATAGAATATACATCCTATTAAACTTAGTCTACAGGATTTAGCCCAGCCATGTCATCATATTACATAACCACCCCAATATATTACGTAAATGACAAGCCACACATTGGTCATGCATATACAACGCTTGTATCTGATATATTTGCCCGTTTCATGACACTAAGTGGATGTGAAGTGAAATTTTTAACTGGTACAGATGAACATGGGCAAAAAGTTGAAAAAGCTGCTAAAAAAGCAAATATGTCCTCACAAGATTTTGTAGATCAATTATCTATCCCTTTCAAAGAGTTATCTTCTCTACTAACATTTGCTAATGACGATTTTATTAGAACTACAGAAGAACGCCACAAAAAAGCCGCTCGTTTTTTTTGGAATATTCTTAAAAAAAATGGGCATATTTATAAAGGAAAATATGCTGGATGGTATTCGGTTAGAGATGAAGCTTTTTATGCTGAATCTGAACTTACAGAAGAGAAACTAGCTCCAACTGGAGCACCAGTTGAATGGGTAGAGGAAGCAAGTTATTTTTTTGATCTTTCTAAATGGCAAAATAAATTACTAGAATTTTATGAACAAAATCCAGATTTTATAAAGCCAATTTCTAGAAGAAACGAGGTTATAAGCTTTGTAAATAGCGGTCTTAATGACCTATCTATTTCAAGAACAACTATGAAATGGGGGATCCAAGTTCCAGATGATAAAGATCATGTTATGTATGTATGGCTTGATGCATTAACAAATTATATTTCTGCACTTGGTTATCCAGAAAATACTGAAGATTTTCAAAAATTTTGGCCAGCAAATGTACATATAGTAGGAAAAGATATATTGAGGTTTCATGCTATATATTGGCCTGCCTTTCTAATGGCGGCAGGACTAGCTTTGCCTAAGATGATTTTAGCGCATGGATGGTGGACTAATGAAGGTCAAAAAATTTCTAAATCTATAGGTAATGTTATTGATCCTGTAGCCTTAGTTGAAGAATTTGGCGGCGACTACGTTAGATATTATATGGCAAGAGAAGTAATATTAGGAAACGATGGGAATTTTTCTAGAGAAGGTTTTATCAATAGAATTAATAGTGAGCTTTCTAATAAAATAGGAAATTTGTGCCAACGTGTGCTCGCATTCATTAATAAAAATTTAGAAGCCAGAACCCCGAATGTTGAGAATTCTGATGATTTACTAAAAAACTCTAATTTAGTACAACTTGCTTATAATTCTCTTGATCGCTTTAAAAATTACATGGAAAAATATGAAATTAACAATTTCTTAGACGGTATAATCAAAATCGCAGATGAAGCAAATATCTATATTGATATGGAAGCGCCATGGGCTCTTAAAAAAACAGATGAAAAAAAAATGCAGGAAGTTTTATATATTATCTTAGAAACTATAAGGTGTATTGGAATTTATATGCTTCCTGTTATTCCAAATAGTGCTCACGAAATTTTGAATCAGCTTGGTATACAAAAAAATCAAAGGATGTTTGCCAATTTAACCTCTAAGTATAAAATTGAGCAAGGCAAAGTACTTAAGGCTCCTTTTCCAATATTTAAAAGATTAGAAATATGACTTTTCTAATAGATACGCATTGCCACCTTAACATGCAACCATTTAGTGATGATTTAGACGCTGTGATTCAAAATGCAACAAATACAGGAGTAAAGTACCTACATACCATCTGTACAACCATTAATGAATTACCTGAAATTCTCTCAATTGCTGAAAAAAATAAGAATATATATTGTTCTGTAGGTATCCATCCATGTAATGTAGTAGTTGATAATATTTTGCCTTCTAACAAATTATCTGAATTATCAAAACATCCAAAAATAATAAGCTTTGGAGAAACAGGTCTTGATTATTATCATGATACTAGAGAAGTGAAAGCGCAAAAAGAATCTTTTATTAATCATATTATTGCAAGCTCACAAGAAAAACTTCCAATAATTGTTCATACTCGTGATGCTGAAGATGACACTATTGAAATTCTTACTACTGAAATGCGAAACTCCCCATATACTGGCGTAATTCACTGTTTTACTGCAAGTGAACTATTTGCACGTAAAGCTCTAGATCTTGGTCTTTATATCTCTGTAGCAGGTATTATAACTTTTAAAAATGCGATAGCGCTACAAGAAATTATTTCTAAACTTCCTCTTGATAGACTACTTATTGAAACTGATGCCCCATATCTTGCCCCTACTCCACATAGAGGCAAAAGAAACGAACCAGCATTTATTAAGCACACAGCAGAATTTTTAGCATCACTTCATAATAAATCTGTTTCAGAAATTATGAATGTAACTACAACAAATGCCAAAAAAATATTTACTAAAGCAAGTTTCATTTAGCATATATATTACAAATTTCTGAAAGTAGTTTTAAAGCATTAGCTTTCGGTCTTTGAAAACTGTTTCTTCCGATAATTGAACCATTCCCTCCACCCAATTTTATTGTTTTGACGTCAGACAAAATACTATGATCATCTTTTGATGTTCCTCCAGAAAATACAACTAATCTTTTTCCAGAAAAACAAGCTTGTACAACATGCTTTATGGCATCTACTTCACTATCAATCTTAATATTTTCCGATTCCAAAAGTTTTTTTACCTCAACTTGCTCAACATAAGTTGTAGGTGGCTTTACCTTTATTATATGTGCGCCTACAAGAGCTGCAATATGCGCAGCATACGCGCATATATCGACAGCCGTCTCCCCTTCTTTCGAAATATTGCCACCCCTTGGATATGACCAAATAACTGAGGCAAGACCATATGTTTTAGCCTCTCTAATTACCTCTTTAGCCTCTTCTATCATATCTAATGACTTTGCAGATCCAGGATATATTGTTAAGCCAATAGCAACACATCCAAGTTCTACAGCATCTTTTACGGTTCCTGTAATAGCTTGGTCTGGGATAGAATTTTTTGCAACAAGAGAATTACTACTATTCATTTTTAAAATTGTTGGAATTTCTCCGACAAATTTTCCACTAGAAGCTGCTAATAAACCAAAAGGTGCTGCATATGCGCTTAATCCTGCGTCAATAGATAATTTGAAATGGTAATCCGGATCATATGCTGAAAGATTTTTAATAAAACTTCTGTCAGGACCATGCTCAAATCCCTGATCAACAGGGAGAATAACCATATTGCCAGAACCTGCTGTTTTCCCATGCATAAGTATCTGGCACAATTTTGACCTTATAGCGATAGACTCACTGCTATAATTTTCTAAAATTTTTTTAACAGTCTCTGTAAGCTGCATACTTATGCCCTTTTAATTCATTGATTTAATATAATCTAAAACCTCTTTGGCGTGCCCAGGAACAGAGACATTATTCCAAACTTTTAAAATTTTTCTGTTTTCCCCTATTAAAAAAGTTGTCCTAGCTATACCCATATATTTTTTACCATACATAGATTTCTCAACCCACACCCCAAATTCTTCAGCAATACTAGAATCATCATAAAGTAAATCTATCGTTAAATCGTATTTTTTAATAAATTTTTTATGGGAATCAATATTTTCTTTTGAAATACCAAATATAGCTACATTAAGTTCATTAAATTCATTTTTTAACTTAGAAAATTCCTGTGCCTCAAGAGTACAACCTGATGTATCATCTTTTGGATAAAAATATAAAACAACATATTTATTACCTATAGACTCAAGTGTAACAACTCCATTAGAACATGAATTCAACCTAAAATTATATGCTAATTGATTTTCCATTTGTTTCCTCCTGCGCAAGTTGCTGCGCCATTTCTACAATTTTTCTATAATTAATTTTCCCAGTCGAAAGTATTGGGATTTCAGGAAGTATTTTTATTATTCTTGGTATTAAAAGCTCTGTTTTTTGTGCAAGTTTTACTTGAGATAAAAAACTGTCTCTAGATATTTTTTTACTCTCTGTAAATAATATAATTTGTTCACCTTTTTTTTCATCTTGAACACAAACAGAGGCATGTAAAACTTTTGGATCTATTTGGCTTGCAATTTCTTCAATTGTAGCAAGTGATATCATTTCACCTGCTATTTTTGCAAATCTTTTAGATCTTCCAAGAATTTTTATATATCCTTCTGAATCAATACTTACAATATCACCAGTATCATACCATCCACTACCAAGTATGTCTATTGAAGGTGGTATAATAACTCCTGGATTATCACTATTTATGTATCCAAGCATAATATTAGGACCTTTAACACATAATCTTCCCCCTTCGGTGATACCTTCTACTGGTAAGATTGCTGATTCCATTTTTGGGATCAATCTTCCTACAGTTCCTGGTTTATCATGCATTGGAGTATTAACAGCAATTACAGGTGAAGCCTCTGTTACACCGTAACCTTCAAAAATTCTAACACCAAATTTATCAAACCACAATTTTCTAGTCTCTGGCTTTAGTCTCTCAGCCCCAGCAAACGTATATCTTATTGAATAAAAATCGTATGGATCTGCAAATTTGGCGTAGCCATTCAAAAATGTGTCTGTACCAAACATTATAGTTGTACCAATGTCATAAATTACTTCTGGAATTATTCTATAATGTAAGGGAGACGGATAATAAAATGTTCTCACCCCACCAAGTACAGTTAACATACAACCAGCCATCAATCCAAAACAATGAAATAAAGGAAGAGCATTAAACGCCACATCATTCAATCCAAAATCTACTCTTGCCGACATTTGGCAGCGATTTGCTTGCATATTTTTATGAGAAATCGCTACGGCTTTTGGAATACCCTCAGTACCCGAAGTGAATAATATAATTGCAGGAGAATTTTTATCTTGGTTCTTACAAACATAATTATAATAAGTTTCAGGTAAAAAACCTCCTATTATACCTTTTAACTTTGATATTATAGACAAATTATCCTTTAGATCTTCAAGATACAATATTTTTACTTCAGAACTCAGAGCTTCTACTACGTCAAAGAGCTCAGCTTTTTTTATAAATTTACGAGATGTAAATACTGTTTTAATACAAGCTGTTTTACAAGCAGATACAATATTTGCTGCACCTGAGGTAAAATTGATCATAGTAGTAATTCTTGCATGCGCCTGTAAACCAAAGAAACTTATTACAGTACCACAACTATTAGGTAGCATTAACCCTACATTTTCTCCTAATTGTGTATGTTTTGCAAATAAACTACCAAGTATAAAGCTCTTTGTTATAAGAGATCTATAAGTAATGCTATTATTTTCTAAATCCATTATAATTGGGTAATTGAAACCATAAGTTCTTCCAGCATCGATCAAGGATTGGAATATTGTTTTTCTATAGTCAGAACTCTCGAAAATCATTTCTGACATTATATCATATAATTTTTGGCTTAGAAATTTTCTTCTTTCTCTACTATCGAGATTATTCGGAGCTTCAAGTCTTACAGGAGGCAAGATGGTAATTGTAACTTTTGGGAAGGCGCGATTTCTGGCTAAATGTTTCATTTTTGAAAAAATAGTAAACTGCAACCCATCTATTCTAATTGGAAGAATACAAGCCTCTGCCTTGTCTGCTATCATTCCAGGCCCCTCATAAATCTTCATTAAAGCCCCCGTGGTACTTATTCTTCCTTCTGGAAATATAGCAATTTTCTTATTCTTTCTTACTTCATTAATGATATTTTTCATAGCCATTGGATTGTTTGAATCCACAGGATAGGCTTTTACTATTTTTAAAAACGGTTTCAACCACCATTCTTGAGCTATATGTGTATTAACTGCAAAAATTAATCTTTCTGGAGAATATACAGCAAGCATTGCAGGATCTAAATAAGAAATATGATTTGATACAATCACTGCTCTTTTCCCAGCTTTTTGGAAATTTTCTTCTCCTTTAATTTCAACTCTATATAATTTATCAAAAATAAATTTGATTATTTTTCGTAAAATAGGTTCAGGAATAATCTCGTTTTCTGGAAGTAATTGGTATATGTATATTGCAACTATAGCATTTAATAAACTTATTATAAAAATAACCATAGTTACTGAACAACCAACATTAAACAGAATAGATATTAATATGCTTGATGCTATCATGAAAACAGCGTTCACAACATTATTTGCTGCAATAACCCGCGATCTAAATGCTGGAGCGCTAAAATATTGAATAGCTGCATATAAAGGAACTATATAAAGCCCTCCAAGAGCAGCTATAAAAAACAAATCAACCAATATTCTCCAATTATGTTTTTTACCAAGAAATGTGACAACATCTCTTAATTGATCCATAGGGTACTCTACTGCACTAATACGACTTGCAAAAAATAAATCTGCACCAAAAATACTTATGCCGATAGCAGATATGAAAACATATTTTGTTGAAATTTCTTGACCAAAAATTCTATTACATATAAATGAGCCAGCTCCTACGCCGACAGAAAATACACCAAGAAAAAGATTTGCTACAGTTTGATCACATGCGAAAACATCTTTTGTTAATGTAGGGATCTGGGACATTATAGCAGCCCCAATAAACCAGAACCAAGAAATTCCAAGTATGGAAAGAAACACTTGTTTTTTACTTGTTGAATATTTTACAATCAGCCAAGATTCTTGGAAAATGTTAGGATTTAATTTAATATCAGATGAAATAGTGGTAGATGGCAGTATATACATACTTGTGATAAAACCAACAATTGCCATAAGCATCATCAAACACAATATTGCATATACCCCGCTTACCGCAAATCCTCCCAATAATGTACCTACTAAAATTGTGATAAAAGTTGTAGCCTCTATATAACCATTTGCTGCTATTAACTCATCTTTTTTTAGATGTTCAGGTAAAATACTATACTTAATAGGTCCGAAAAATGTAGAATGCATACCCATTAATGATATGGCAGCAAAGAGAGTAATCAAATTACTAGTCCAAAAGCCTTGAATGCTTAATATAACAATGCCAATTTCTAATGCTTTAATTATTTGGACAACCCGAGCTTTATCATATTTATCTGCAATCTGCCCCGCTATACCTGCAAGTAAAACAAAGGGTAAAATAAAAATAGCATTAGCAATAGCAATTAAAAACTGAGGAGCAAGAGTTGTATGTATTGACGCCTTATATGTAATAATCATTATAAGGGCGCTTTTTAATAAATTATCGTTGAAACAGCCACATGCTTGCGTAATAAGCATAGGCAAGAATCTACGGTCTTTAAAAAGGTACATCTGGCTACTAAATGCCATAAACACTCCAATTCAATTTTTGGCATTCTATGGAATTTAGATTTATATGTCAAACTCTGCATTTAGGAATATGGCTAATAGCCCAAATTATAAATACATATTAATTTGTAACAAAATTTACTTAATGTAATTGACCTAAAATTTTATCCTTGTATAATTAAATACTAAAATATAAATGGAGCCTGTAATGAAAGTCAAATTTTTACCATCTCTTCCTAGCTTAGGATTGCCTGGTTATAAAAATGTAAACGAAATAAAAAAAACATTAGCAACTATCTATCAAAGAGCTCTGCCATCAGGAAAAGTTTCTGACTTCTCATTTTCTGAAGCAGATTCCGAAATAGATTTTAAGAATTTGTGTAGGTTAGCTTTCTTTGCAGATGAGAATGAAAAAACCGATATGCATATTTTAATAAATAACTTTTTTGATAATGGAAGTATGCAAATTTGTATTGGAACAACACGGGCAACGAAAAAACAAATATGCGAGGCTACTAAGTCTTTATTGCAATTTTTATACCCCGAATCTGGCACTATGGAAGTCGGAAAAGATAAATATTTGGGTGATAAATTTATTCAATTTAATAAGATTACGCCTATTCTTGTTGCATGTTCCCAAATGGCCAATGTGACCTCAGCTATGTCTAATCTTTCAGAAATCAAAAAGACTTTTTCAGAAAGCTTTAATCTAAATTTTCCTGATGCACAAGGTGTGACTCCGCTACACTTTGCAAGTATACAGCCAACTGCTATTATCTTTCAATGGCTGTATGAAAATGGTGCAAGCCCATCTATTTCGGACAGCGAAGGATTATTACCTGTTCATTATGCAGCAAAAGCGGGTAATTTAGAAAGTTTTAAGTATCTTACAAGTTACATACACTCGTCGATAGATATACAAGCCACAGATGGAAGAACACCAGCACATTTTGCTGCAGAAAATCAGCATTTTAATATTATAGAATATATCTCAGACCATGGAGGAAACTGTTTGACGGAGGATCACCTTGGGAGAACTTGCAGAGAAATTTTGGAATCACAAGGAATTCCAATAGCTCCGTGGTTTGAACTCTGGGAGAAATCATCACTGTCTATGTTAACTCCTGCTAAAAAAGCATCTGTAGGTGATGTAACTCCTGAACTTGCATCTCTTGATCATCTATTTGCAACTTTGACAGCAGGCACCGCCTTTCCAGGCGAAGATGAAGAAGTACATGCGCTAGCAGGATCCACTTCCGGTGCTGATCACGTCGAGTAAGTTTATTTTTTGCTATCGTGAATTGACTCGATTTAACAACGTTGTCGTTCCCTTCAGTCGTCATCCCGCTATTTAAGGCGGGATCCATTACAGTATTAGAAATTAATTCTTAATTTCAAAGACCCACTATTACTTTGGTATTTTTGTGCTAAGGCTAAATCATAACCAACTTTAACATCTACTACTCCATTAGATATTCCCAAATTAAAGCCTATATTATATATTGTTTTGTTCAAGTTTGATGTTTTACTAGTATATGCACCATCTTCAAGGTTAATTTTTGACGTAATATTTGCATTTTTTGTATAAAATTCACGAGAAATCTTTGCATGAACAGAAGGCGAAAGCTTAGAATCTTTAAGATCTATATCTCCTGCAAATATTGCTCCATAATATCCCACATAGTTCTCTCCAGAACTTTTTGCCACACTATTGCTGAGCTGCCCCCAATTCCCAGTTGATATATAGCCACCATCATTAAAGTAATTTGCATTAATACCTAATTCATGAGTAAGAGTAATCCTATCTTTAATTTTATACACGTAATCAATTGAACCATCAAAAGCAAAAGACTTAGAAGTATGTTTACCTTTCAGCACGTTCGTTACACCATTAACTAATAATTTTTCGCTAGTTTCAACTTCTGCGTTACTTACAATTGCCGTAGCTCTTGTGAACCAACTACTATTAATTGTATAGAGCGAGTACATACTAAACATCCATGTTTTTGTGCTTACTCTATCACCATTATTTTGATCTTTAATACGCACTTTAGTGCCAGCTCTTACTACAGCAGCACCTACTATCAATCTATCATTTATCTCCGTATCATAACCAATAAGCCCTCCTATAGTTGTAGATCTATATCCAGGGTTGATGGTTCTTTTACCCTGCTTTGCAAGATTACCAAAACCTTGAACCCACACGCCTCTTTTTGGATCATCATCACCAGATGCAACAGCTACAGAACCAGAAGATTCTCCAGATACTGATTCATGGAGATGAGTTGAAACAGCAGATACCACATTTAGTGAAAAATTTGAATTATCAGAACGAACAACTTGGTGTAACGATGTTCTACTTCTGTCTGCATCACTTTGTATTTCAAACGAATTTGGCAAAGGATTCGGATTCTCTGCTTGGTCTAGACTTTCGTCAGAAAATATTTTTTCTTCTAATACAGAACTCGAATTAGATGATGGCTGTTCTAGTATAATTTGGCCGCTTGAACTGCTATAAGCTTGCTGATTAGAAAGATATGATGAATCATACGTTACTTCACCACTTAAAATTTCTTTTTCTAATGTAATAGTTGAGCCATATGAAGTGGTACTATCATCAAGCTCTTCTGACGGTAAAATTAAACTATCAGAATCCATCCCTACTTTCATTGAACTTCCGAGTTTAGACTCCGGAGTATCTTCTTCAGTAAATTCACTAATTCCCTCCTCGTCTCTCAATTTTGGCAAGTATTCTATATCATCCAAGACTTTATATTCTCCTTCGCCTTCACCATCCACAGAACCTGCAATTTCATCCTCACTTTCTTCAGCATCAATTGCACCACCTACCACAAATCCTTTAATTATTGGATCTTTTACTCTGTTTCGTGCACCTGCTCCTACCAAATCGATAACTTCACCTCTTACTTCATCACCAATATCTTCTGGAATATCCTCACCAACAGGCTGCGGAGTTAGTATTCTAGACTCATCCTTTACATTTATTACTCCATCTACATATTCCAGCTTAAATGCTGAATCTGGGTTTGTAATAACAATACAACTGCTCGGTTTTCCACTAACAGATGAAAATATTTGATATATCTGATCTCCTCTTTCTAACATGGAAGTATCGAGATTCAATGTTAAATTACTTCCTGCCATCTCAACAATACCAACAATATTACCAGAAATTCTATCTGGAGATAATACAGAACTTATAGTTATATTATCTCTCATTGTAACAATTCCTGTAACTGTAAAATTACTAGTTGAAAGATCTAACATTGCTCCATCTTCAAATATTATATCTCCGTAGATAGCATGAGATTCTGCAGCCTGATATTTCACACCGCTCTCAACAACAACATCTTTTGCATATATATTATTGGATATTGTTGCTACACCCCCTACTTCTGTTCCACTAAAATGTACAGTTTCTATAGAATCCATATGCGATCCAATTTCAGGAATATTACCATAGACATTGAATATTATATTACCAGTTCCACTGATTCGAGATATACTACCTTCAGCAAGATCATTAATTGATAAATTTCCATCTAAAATCTTTAAAGTACTATTTGGAGAAAATTTTGCTCCAAAATCTATTGATGACTCGTCATAAATTAGATAATTATTTGCATGGAATGGTTTATTTATACTTCCTCCCATTTTAAATGTTATTGAATCTAAGTCATATGCCGAAGCTATGCCAGTCCTGCTTGGATCAACATAAAAAACTAGGCTTCCGTTTCCTATATTGCCTCGAATATCACCAAAGATATTATTATTATGAATGCTCAACACAGCACTATTCTTTATAAAAATATTCCTAGCATATATACTAGATCTAACATCATAACTATCAGCAATAGTTACTTGATCAAGCCATAGATGATTTTCACCAATATCACCAGTGATTCCCCCGCCCACAGCAAGAGTAACAGCTCCATTATAATTAACTGTAGTTTTTATAGTTCCTCTTACTTTTGCATCTGCAATAACTATCTTTCCATTTTCGCTAAATGTAACATTGCCTATAAGATCAGATTCTAAAAGTTGTAGTTCTCCTGTACCTATTATAATATTTGGATCGGCATCACTATAAAAACTTTCAATACCTCCTCTTGATATTAAGGTTCCTTCATTTATCATTATATTATCTACATTCATCAAACCATTTGTCGTTAGACTACCAGCTCCAGTAAATATAATGTTTTCAGCCGTCACTTCCTGTGTTGTTACAGCTGCTGCACCAATAGAAATTTGGGATATGCTTCCACTAGTACTTTCACCGACTTTGCCATAAAAAATTATATCTCCACCATCTTCTATCACGAGTTTACCCTTAGCATCATCAGCACCATCGATAGAGGCATAAAATTTTATATCTCCTTCTAATGTTAATGAAATTCCATCTGATATCTTTGTCGCAGTATATTCAGTTACAGTACTTCTACCAATCATTGAATCAGCATCTATTACTAGTTCTGAGCCATGTACTTGTCCTGATATAATATTTGCATAAATAGAGGTTTTTCCGTTAAGTGTTAGAATAGCAGGAGATAGATCACCATTTTCATCATAACCCCACAGTAAACTCGATATTCTCCTATCCTTACTGCCAATATTACCCTGTAAACTGATTATCGTGGGACTTATTAGAGAAATTATCCCCTGAGAATCTCCTCCGATACTTTCAACATTTTTAAAATTTGTGCTAGAGCCACCAACATTTAATTGCGAAGTATGATCAACAAAACTAATCTTTACCCCATTATTTCTACCAATTTCTCCAGTTATTGTTGCAGATGTTTCAGCATCAACAAAAATTACCCCATTTGTTCCTGATGAATCATCTACATTACCATGAATGCTGGCTCTGCCTTTCATTTTTATTTGCGATTCAGTATTTTTAAAATTAATATCACCTTTAAATATATTACCGCCTAAGTCAACCATTGAATTACCTAAAAATACTAGTTTTTTAGCTGTAATATCTTTCTTGGCATAGATATTCGATCCTTGGGACAAAGAAATCTGAGAGATAGCATATTTTTCTCCAATAGCTTCATCAAAATATATATTGCTATTCTTAGAGACATTAAGTTTTCCGCCCATTATATGAGAATCACTATCAATTCTAGACCTATATATTACGTCACCCCCCAAGAACAGTATCTTCTTATTAGCTATTATTGTATCTGCATTACTGACAGTAGCATCCATTATATAAGAATTAGCATTTAATACTAATAATGAACCTTCAATTTCACCTGATATATTTTTTGAATTAATTGTTGAGTCTCTACTAATACTTAAGGTCACAGGGGATAGTTTGTCATCCATATCACGGCCCCATATTAAGCTAGATATTTCCTTTAATTCACCACTAAAATTTATCTCATTAGGACGTGTAAGAATTATATCTCCAGCACCAGTTGCTTTAGATATATTTACGCTTTGACCTGTAATCTTAATCTTAGGGTTAGAACTCATAAATGAAATACCCACAGGATTAGTTTGTCCAAATTCTCCATCAATTGTTGCAGTAGCTTCGGTCGTAACATATATATTACCATTACCATTTTTTGTATTATCTACATTTCCTTTTATAGTAATTCCGTTACCCATTAATATTTCTGAAAACATACCATTAAAATCAACATTACCAATCAAATTGCCATTTTGTAAACTAACCGAACCTAATCCATCAAATTTCAATAATTCTACATTAGTTTCTTGGTATAAGGTCAGTGCATTGTTTTTTATATTTATAAGCTTTATTGGAGAGAGTTTTCCTACTCCTCCTTGTATTCTTACACTTTTTCCATCAACTATAATAGTACCTCGATTAGCAACACCTGTATTGCGAATATCTCCACTAACAATACCTTCCAAATATAAGGTAGCATCATGACCTGCAAAATCTACACTACCATTTATTCCTTTCTTTAAAACAGCAGTGCCCGGATTTGTGAAAGTTAACATACTATCTTTACCGATACCAAAAATATATCCTTTTGCTTCAAATCTCCCAGCCCCCGCGTTGATTGTGTTTGTTTTTAGATCTTCAGAAAAAGTAATATTACCACCACCAATAGTATATGCCGATGCCTCCTTGTCTACAATTAGCGTTGCAGAAGGTGCAACATTAATAGAATAGACAGGAGAATATTTACCAATAGTGCCTTTGATCGTTGTCCTCCCTAAGATAGTGATTGCACCAAAACTCCCAAATACTTCTGATACTTCTGATACTTCTGATACTTCTGATACTTCTGATACTTCTGATACTTCTGATACTTCTGATACTTCTGATACTTCTGAATATTTAGCTGATAAATTACCATCTATATCACCAACCATATCATTCTTTCCATGCCCAAATGTTATGCTACTATCTCTTTTTCCATTAAAGTCCACGTTACCTATTAGGTTTTTAGCAAAAGTTGCAGAACCATTATCTAGAAACTGTAAAGTGTTAACCTTGACACCTTGATGCATTGATAAAGATCCTTTTCCAATGTTAATCAATCGGAGTGGAGCATCTTCTCCTATAGAACCTGTGACAATACTATTGCCATCAGTAACTATTAATTTACCAGCGCTTTCAATGCCTTCTCTAACATTAATATCACCTACAATATGAGCATTACTAGATATTTCTACTGTATCATTTGGATTATTGAATAATATATCACCATTAAATTCTTCCCCTTTAAATGAGAAATGACCATCCTTACTATAAAATTTTAGCATGTTTACTGTTACATTTGAATGAGCTTCCAAGACACCACCATCTATACCTATAAGATTTATAGAACCCCCTCTACCAACCTCTCTTTCAAACACAGTATTACCATTAACAATAACTTTTCCTAATGATTTTGTATATTTACTATTGTATATTTGGCCAAAAACATTACCATTTCCAATAATAACTTCCCCATCTTTGCCAGCAAAATTTATATCATGAAGCCTATTTCCAGTATCTTCTATAAAAATTCTGCTATTATCTTCAAAACGCAAATCCAAGTAATTTTCGTCTGAAAGAGAAGAATCTGGTGCGGTTATTCTACCAACAACATATGCAGGTTTTCTCACGATTTCATCAGAAGCTGAGCCTTTTGACTCTGAAGATGCAGCGATACCTAAAAGGCCAGTTGGTATATCCCCAACAACTAGAGTTCCAGGGCTGTTGCCTACATCTATACCAAAAGTTGTCCCCTTGCCAACAGAAGTCTCTCCAATAACACCTCCTGCCAACGTTATTTCTACGTTTTTTCCGAAATGAAGAATATCTTTATCTTCTGGGGCAACTACTGGCACCATTTTTCCAGTATCAAATACGCTCCAAGCTTTTGGAGATGATGAAGTTGATGTGCTTGAATTTACTCTTGTAATAACATTTTTTGCAAATACATCTTCTGTTGAAAAAGAGATCGATGCTATTGAAACCGTAGTTAGCAGACATTTTAATGCTGAACATTCGTACTTATTCACTTGCTTACCTCTTGTTATCTATAGTTTATTTGTAGCTAAAGTCGTTATAATCTGGTAATGCGTGCCTTTGCTATTTATGCAAGATTTTCGCATTTTGTTTTTATTTTTTTAAGTATAATAATGACTTAGTAGGTATTTCATGAATTTCATTCAAAATTGAACATTTTTTATTCTATTTCTTCCCTCTCTATTAAAATTTTTGTACAAATATATTAAGTATATCTTAACTTTTAGGTGTAACATTACCACAGTTTTGTGTCAATTGACTGCACATTTACAACATAAAATTAAATTAAAAGTGTGACAGATTTGATATTTTATCTTTATCAGAGAAATTAGAGGAGAGTAATTTGTAGTAATTGTCGTCAGATTGTAAAATCAGAGTTAGATAAATTATCCAGTCATCCCTGGCGTAAGCAGGGATATATTTCTTAAGAATGAATTCCGCATTTATGCGTGATATAAACTGAGAAGCAACAACGCCACATATGCTAAGGAATTCAATAGTCAACTTAGTAACGTTGTTGCTCTAGGTATATCACATCGAAAGCACGCTAGAAACTAACTCTAACCTTTAGGGTTCCAGTATGAGCAACATACTCCTTTCCTCTCTGCTGATCATAACCAATTCCCACTTCAAGACCTTTTGAATTTAAGAAGTTCAGTTTTGCACCAAAATTAAAATTATAATTTTCTTTTTCTGCAGATATCGGTGAAAAATCATCTATTTTCCCTGCATCTACAATAATATTAATTTTCTTATTTTTTTGAGACAAAACTTTCTCATATGTAGCATATAAAGATGGGGTAACACTAAAATCACCTCTCGAGTAATTCTTACTTACTTCAGCTCCAACAATAGCAGAAAATTTATTTCCAAAAATTGGCTCAGCATAAGTTAATTTTTGACCATTTCCTGTTTCACTAAATGCTTTAATTTTTGTTTGATTATAAGCCATTCCTATTTTTGGCACGAATACTGAACCATTTTCTAAAAACTTATTATAACCAGCTACCACTTTGCCACCAAAAGTTTTACCTTTAGTATTAGAAAATGCAAAATCCTGATTTACATCACCAGTATTTCTTATGCCTCTCAACTTAATTGTACCATACTGAACTTGTCCTGATATATGTAATTTATCGTCCAAAACATATGTACCATATAAACTAAATATATCTCCAGTAATAGTCTCCCTAGTACCTCCGGAACTTTTACTAATCAATTTAGAATTAGAGTATGCTGCTCCAATTAAATGAGTTTCATGTAATAAAGTATCTCCTCCAAAAACATAACCTGATTGCTTTACTTTATACCTAGAGAGCGCATCTCCTGATCTTTTGCCTTGAGAAATTACGCCACTTGCCCATAAACCAAACTTCATTACATCTTCATCACCAGCGGCAGGAGAAGCAGTTTCTTGCGTACCGACCGAAGGCATAGTAGAAGAAGCAGGAGAAATATGGATAGGCTGCATTGTTGAATAAAAATTTCCTATCCTTGATTCTACCGCCCTACTATTAGCAACGGCATGATTTACAAAATGTTGCAATGCAGCATAATTTGTTTTGACTCCTCTATCAATATGATCATGCGACGCAATAATATTTGGTCTATCTTCAGCATCTTGAGCAATTTTATTAACAGCCGCGTCAGCAAGAGCTACAATTTTGTCAGATTTATTTGCTTTTTTGTTCTTTTCTTTATATGACGGATTTTCTACATTAGTAACAAAATCATTCCTATAAGTAGTTTTATCCGTAGGAGTGTATTTAACTACTTGCGCATCAACTTCGAAGTCTTCAAAATCTTTAGCAAACAAGTCAGCAGCGTATACATCTTCTTTATCTCCAATAAGGTCTTCTGGGTGCGCTATATTTTGTAAAGCTTCTTGCTCTCCTGCCTCTGCTGGAACTACTTCATCAACTATCTCTACCCCTCGGTCCTCTACTGCCTCTATCACAGCTTCGGGATGCAGAGCTATTATTGCTACCTCAGCCTCCATACCTACTGGAGCGCCATGTGGAGCTACCTCATGTACAGCTTCTACAACTCCATGGGCTTCTACTACACGCTCTCCTGCCTCTACTTGAACTACTGCAGCAGCAACTGGAGGTAGAGGTACCGCATCAAGCGCAACTCCTTCCTCTATAACAACTAGCTCATCTACCATCTCGGCAGCTACGACATCACCTAGAGCTAATGCTTCTGCAACATCAGCGTCACCAACAACTCCTGCAATATGCTCTACATCTGGCACAACAACTTCTGCTGCTGGCTCTACCATAGCTCCGCCTTCACCCTCACCAACTACAGGCGCTGCTGCCTCAGCCTCCATACCTACTGGAGCGCCTGCCTCATGCATAGCTTCTATCACAACATCTAGATGTACATCATCTACACCTGCAGCAGCATGTACAGCCTCCACACCTGCAGGAACATCATCTTCTGCAGCAAAATCAAAAATGCGACGTAGGTCTCCAACAACTTCTTCCTCGTCTGCATCTGGCTCATGCCCAACAATTTGATCGACTTCATGTACTACAACATCACGCCCTACATGTCCTGGATTAATAACATATTCAACTGCTTGAGCCCCTTCATCAAAATTATTTAAATCTTCAGCAAATATTTGCTGTACATGTTGAATTGCCGCACCATGCACAATCACATCACCTTGAACCTCTTCAGCTGCAGGACCTACTGCAACTTCAACAACTCCAGGGGCTTCTACTACATACGCTGCTGCCTCTGCTGGAACTACTTCACCAGCAACTGGATGTAGAGGTATCGCATCACGCGCAACTACTTCTACAATATGCTCTACAACCTCTGGTGCAGCGACAACATCTGGCACAACACGTAATGCTCCTTCTGCATCCCATGCAGCAAATAAATCTACATCCTCATCTTCTGGGCCTATTCCTGCATCAGGACCAACATCACCGCCAATCCCCGCTCCCACAATCCTAACATCAGCATGGTCAACAACTTCACCAACAACTCCTACATGATTTTCAGGCGCAGCTTCAACCATGGGAGCTACAACATGGATACCAGCACCTCTTTGTATTCTTTCTCTATTTCTACCTTCTAACCTATTTCTAATAACTTCTGGTAGCGCGTCTGCCAAAACACGATTTTCAATAGGAACTACTGCCTCTTCCAATGCAAAATGATCAGCAACGGCTTGCTCTACTGGACCAATATGAATATCTGCAGCAACATTAACAACACCGCCCACGGCTTCTCGCATTTCTAAACCGACACCTTCAACAGCTGGATGTACTACATGATCAACTGCTACAGCAGCATGTGCTTCTAGTGGTTCTGGTACCACTAACGGCATTGCGTCTACAATTCCTGGTACAACAACTTCTGCTGCTAGCTCTACCACAGCTCCGCCTTCACCCTCACCAACTACAGGTTCTGCTGCTACCTCAGCCACCATACCTACTGGAGCGCCATGTAGAACTGCTTCATGCACAGCTTCTGCAGGCTCAATAGCTCCAGCTCCAGCTTCTCCTCTAGGAGCTTCTGCCACTACAGCTGGGCGCATTACATTAGGTACATCACCACGAACATTTCCATCTTCATCAAATAAACCTGCAAATGGATCTTCTACTTGAACTACTGCAGCAGCAACTGGAGGTAGAGGTACCGCATCAAGCGCAACTCCTTCCTCTATAACAACTAGCTCATCTACCATCTCGGCAGCTACGACATCACCTAGAGCTAATGCTTCTGCAACATCAGCGTCACCAACAACTCCTGCAATATGCTCTACATCTGGCACAACAACTTCTGCTGCTGGCTCTACCATAGCTCCGACTTCACCCTCACCAATTACAGGTTCTTCAGCCACCATACCTACTAGAGCGCCATGTGGAGCTGCCTCATGCACAGCTTCTACACCTGCATGAACATCATCTTCTGCAACAAAATCAAAAATGTGACGTAAGTCTCCAACAACTTCTTCCTCGTATGCATCTGGCTCATGCCCAACAATTTGATCGACTTCATGTACTGCAACATCACGCCCTACATGTCCTGGATTAATAACATATTCAACCGCTTGAGCTCCTTCATCAAAATTATTTAAATCTTCAGCAAATATTTGCTGTACATGTTGAATTGCCGCACCATGCACAATCACATCACCTTGAACCTCTTCAGCTGCAGGATCTACTGCAACTTCAACAACTCCAGGGGCTTCTACTACATACGCTGCTGCCTCTGCTGGAACTACTTCACCAGCAACTGGATGTTCACGCATCACAACCACAGGAACATGCGGCACTACCACAACTCTATCTTCTTCATCCCACTCAGCAAATAAATCCTCCTCAGCTACATCCGCTACAACAAGTCCATGATGACGCGCATCTAGCACATCTACAGCTAGGTCTGCTATAACATTTCCATTAGCTACATCCACAGCTACTACCTGCTGTACTTCTCCTGCAATATTTTCACCACCTTCAACATCATTTCCTCTAACATGAGGTGCGTCTTCCAGACGAAGAACATCAGCAGCAAATATAACACCTTCTCCTTCTGCTACAATCTCAAGCTCATCTGCAACATAAGCTAGAGCTACATTATTATCACCAACATGACCTGCAACACCTTCTGGTCCAGCATCAACCATATCATCAGCTGGAGCTTCAACAACTTGCGCTGCTAGAAGCGCTGGGTCCGCTGGATTAATAACATATTCAACTGCTTGAGCTGCTCCTCCTACTTCTGCCGCAGCTTCTCCAGCAATTCCTATTCTATCTATTCTAACACCACCAGCTTCAGCTACCATTGCAACACCCGCTTCCTCATGACCTTCAGGTGCAACATCTAAAATAGCAAAAACATCATTTTCACCGCCAACTTCTGCCCCAACAATCATAGCACCAGCTTCAGGAACAGCTCCATGAGCCCCACCAACTTCTGCTGCTTGCTCTACCATACCTGCAACAACATTTCTTCCTCCTTGCACATGCATTGCATAAGGGACAGCGACGCCAGCATCCACAATCATCCCACCAGGCACAGCACCTACCATTGCAACTTCAGCACGCTGGGCAGCTGCAGCAACTGGAAGCGCAAAGACTAAATCATTTCCATCCAAATTATCTGCACCTTCTTCTACTACTTCCGGATTGATTGCAGCTACATGTTTATAGTAAGGTTCATCTATATCTTTTCCAACATGAATATCTGGGTCTTCTTCTACTTCTTCTAACACGTCTTCTACAAAAGCAACAAGCATTCCGTCTCTTTCCGCCGCCGCAAATACGTCATTCAAACTCCCTACTCCATCTTCGTTTTCAGAACCATCGTTATATCCACGACTAACAACCGAACCTACTTCACTATTATCAGAATGAAACGCGTCACTATAACCCTGACTAACATTTTCATATGGTAGAACTGCTACTCCTTGAATCTTTTCCTGATCTGCATTCATCTCTTCTACAACTACATCAAGGATTTTTTTGTATAGTCGCGTAAGGCCTGCATTATAATCTTGTAGTCCGCTTAGTACATTAGATACTACCTTAGATACTTCGTCGTTTTTCCCTAAATCACCGTATATTTCTTCGGCTATCTCAAAAATAATCTCATCGTTGCTAACAAGCACATCACGATTACTAACAATTTTCTCTCGAATAAATTGTCTTGCTTCATCTCCACCTATTACATCAAATATCTTTTCTAGTTGTGGCGTTTTTTCAACAACACGAGAACGAGACTGCCCTGTAAAAGGAGATTCATAGGTTGTGTGTGGCGCTACTACTCTTTCTGGTGTTTTAGGTGAACTATATGTATTCTCTATAAGTGACGGAGATTCATAGGTTGTGTGTAGCGCTACTACTCTTTCCGGTGTTTTAGGTATAGCTGCATTTATAAGTAACTTAGCTTCGTCTTCTAACTCCTTTAAATATTTTTGACCTTCTGGGGTCACGACAACGTCTTGAGTTCCATTCGTATCCACTCCTGCACTTTGCCTTTGCTCATTTATCCACCAATCAGGAGCTTCTTCTACTTCATTATCATGACTACTATTACGTGAGCTTGCATCTAACAAACTTGCTGCTTTAACATCATATTGGTTTCCGTGTCTAACTGGGATCTCAATTTCTCCATCATAGATAGGGATGTACTCTTGTGTAGGCTCTTCCGTTTCTTGGAGAGCGCTTTTTTGTAGAGCACGCACGCGAAACACAATCTCGTCTCTTGTTTTACCCTTAATTTTTACTCTATTAGCCACAGCAAGTGGGATATCTTGTTCTCTCACAGGAACGCTAATTTTGCTTAGCTTTTGCATTTCTTGAACCAACTTATTATCTTCTGCTTGAGAAAAATCAGCACGATTAATTTCTGTATCAAAAGACTCTGGAATAGTAACACCAAAAAAATCATCAACATCTCTGACAGTAATTATTACAGATTTTTTAATTTCTGCAAATGTCTCATCAGTTACTGGCGCCCCACCAGTCTCATCTTCTATTGCTTTTCTAAGTTTAGTGCCATTCTCAAAAGTTCTACCTTTAAATTTCTCTACAATTCCTTGAGGTCTATGTGAATGCCCTCCAAATCTCACACTGGGTATACCACCAGTATGTACCACGTCTATACCAAACGCAGTACCTATGTCATCTGCCGAAACATGAACATCATGCACCTCAACACCCATACCAATCCGTGGACTCCCTCCAGATTTTACACTATGTTCAGTGTGAGTTATACCTACTAAATCATCAGATGGCACTTCTATAATACCATTAATATCAAAAGCTCTCTCAATCCGTGGACTCCCTCCAGATTTTACACTATGTTCAGTGTGAGTTATACCTACTAAATCATCAGATGGCACTTCTGTCACACCACTCAAACCACCATCAACAACTACCTCAGACTGTGGACTGTCACCAGACTTTACACTATGCTCAGCGTAAGTTATCCCAACAAAAACATCAGCAGGCACTTCTGTCACACCACCAAAACTAGTATCAACAACACCAAGAGTTCTCTCAGTCTGTGAATTTGCATCAGATCCCACATTGTCAGAAACTGTTCTTGAAGTACTTGTTGCCACCACCGGTGTAGTACCATCTTTTGAAACAGCAACTTCCTTTCCTTCTAAACCTATCCCTTTACCACCACGCGCTCCTTTTGAAGAGTTTCCAGCCATTGCATTATGAATTGCCAAAGCAGAAATCGTAGTTGTCATTAAAAGTTTTTTTAACATAGATCAACTTTTTTTAAATTATAGTTAATGATCAGTAAGTATTTTATTGATTATTATGATACTATAAATTTTATACTAGGTCAATATAATCATTTAAATAATCCAATGAGATTGACAAATTTTAATATATTTGATAGTAATAAGAAGTAATATAATTTTAGTATTTCATTTTTTATTTTAATTTATTTAGAAAAAACATATGTGTGGAAGCAAAGAAGAAACAGCAAAACCTACCAACAGCATAAACGGAGACTTGTCAGATCCACTTTTAGGGAAGAAACCACCAATAAATTATTTATCTGGATCCTCCAAGGAAGAAGATAATCTAGATATTGCTGAATCGCCTGAAGCTATTCAAGACGATCCGCACAGAAGAAAATCACTTGACGCGACTGTAATTATAGTACAAACTGCTCCTCCTACGCATCATATGGAAGGTGCTAGATCATCACACAAAATAGATGGGAGGAAAGATCATATGGGAGCTAATCCAAGAAGAGATTTTGAATCAGTAGATGAATGTATTGAAAAGCCTGCACCTGAATCTGAAGATCTTTTAACTTTAATAAGACGAAAAAAATTTGAGGAAGCTGCTGAAACTATAGGTCGTAATCCAACTTTATTAAACATTTCTAATGTTTGCATAGAAGCTTTGAAAGCGACTGATAAAGATTTTACTTTATATGTTATTAACAAAGCAATTGAAATGCAAGGATCTGATATTTCAAGATTCAATGAGGAATTTATTCGAGTTCTTAAAAATACTAGATATAGTTCGCATGAAGATCCAGTAAACTCACTTCTCTCACTTAACGTTCTGTTAAAAAACATTGCTAATAGTAATCCAGATTTAGAATCTAATATCTCCTTTCTTGCTTTACACTTGTTAGGAAAAAGCGAAGTTCAAAACAATGTTAATATTGATAGTCCTATTGGACCTCAATCTAAGACGTGCACTACATCCCTAGCTGCCGCATATGATCAAAGTAATTTTCTTGAAATATTGTTCTCATACACAGAAAAAGAGTCAATAGAAATAGGTCGAATATACATGAAACGGTGCTTAGTAACCTGCTTAAAAAAAACCGCTCTGAATAATGAAGCAATTAGCACAATAGCAAAACATAATTTTACAACTGTAGCAGATGTATTACACGACTGTAAACATGGCACCAATGCGAATCAATACTCCCACGAAGAAGGCTTTAAACTCATCAATTCTATTTATAAAACAAAGGAATTAACAGACAATATTAAAAACTATTCTCATGTTATGAGATATGCTCATGACCTTTTTAATAAAATTGTCACTCAACCAACTAGAGATGATGCTTCTGTAAGTAAATGGGTAGATTTAATTTCAAAAATGCTAACTTCAGATAATGTAATAGCTTTATTTGAGCAGCTCTCAGAATCAGGAATCGATGTCACATCATCTATTGATACATGGAAAACATACTGCCCGAAAGATACTAGAAATATCTTAATAAAAGCCAGGGAATTTGGAGAGTTTTGTGAAGTCAATGAGATTTCCTTGCCTACTAGTTTTCATCCTCTTACATTTGCATGCCCAATAGGATCTGATGCTATAACAGCTGGGACACGTTCTGTGGTTTCAACTGCAACTCTTACACCAACCTTTGATCTTATGACTATAGCTAGCAACCCTGGTACAATAGGAGAAGAAGAAGAAGAAGAACTTAAATCCCAGCCAAGTGCATGTTCTAATACTCCAGAACCAGATGCTGCATGTCATTCAACCGGCAGTTCAAAAGATGATGAAGTTTCTGCACTTGGAGAAACAGGGGAAACAGGTTATAATACAGACGCCGAGTAATAAATTTTTAAATTCTACTGGAATTATCGATATAATGATGATATAACGCCTCGTAAGCCTCTAAATTTGGATTTAAGTTAAGGAGGCATAATGGCTCATTTAAATACTTAAATATACTTGGAGAGATGGCTGAGAGGCCGAAGGCGGCGGTTTGCTAAACCGTTATACGGTTTATTCCGTATCGGGGGTTCGAATCCCCCTCTCTCCGCCATTCATCAATTTGACCATATCGTGCTATAACATATCAAACTATGAACACAAGGAGTAATGCAGCTTTCAGTTCGAGGTGCAAATACAAAATCTATTTAATTCTCTCTTTTTGCTAAATATTATAACAAATCTTACCTAAGAGCTCAACCGCCCCACAAACTCAAAGTTCTCTATATTCAAACCTATTTCTTCCTCGATTTCTCTGACGGAACATTCTTCAAAACTCTCACCAAATTCAAGATGAACCACTACGCAACTCCCAACTTGCCTTTTCGTGAGAAGCTAGGCGTTCGCCCAGTAATATTTTTATATTCGTTGAAAATAAGGACACCGAGTCCAACTAAAAGTCGTTTAGTCATAAAATACCAAAAAGCCATTTCTTAAAACCCTGCATTAGGCATTTTCAAAAACTCCAGTTCTTCCTCGGTTGATTGCCTGCCAAGTATTTGATTACGATGAGGAAATCTGCCGAACTTCTCTATGATGTCCATATGCATTTTTGCGTAGCTTTGTATCTGAGGATCATAGGTAAATAACTCGAAACCTAGCTTCTGATCTTCGAGATTTTCACTATGCATTAGAGGCATATAGAGAAATTGTTTGTGATCATTGCTCATGCCCACATCCATCTTTGCTGCAATAGCATATTTGGTTAAGGAGAGAGCTTTTGTGTCCGTGACAAAACTCTTTGCTGTATTTCTGAACATGTTTCTTGGGAATTGATCGAGGGTTATGATCAGGGCTAGAACGCCAAGAGCAGACTTTTTCCAATGATCCAGTTGTTCTTTTGCTGCAGCGTCATAGATATTCAAGAACTTTCTGGTTATTTCCTCATCGAAGACTGAGTTTTTAATGAACCACTTTGCTTGGTTCTCAGCAGAGAACCAGAAGTCTAGAACATCTATGGGCTGAATTTGAGATTTTTGCCTCATTTTTACCGTTTCTCGCCGCTATGAATTGACAATGACTTTCACGAGAATATACTGTCGTTTCAGTATAAATTCAAACGATTCTTTTATGCACTAACAAATTATAAAGCAATACATTAATGGATTTTGAAATGACAAAAATAATATTCGTGCCTGGCAATGCTGGCTGTACAACTCAAGATAACTGGTTCCCAAATGTAAAAGCCGAACTCGAGAAACATAATCTTGAAGTCATAGCTGCCACATTCCCTGATCCCGAGTTAGCTAGAGAACAATATTGGATACCATTCCTGCGCGATGAACTTAAAGCAGAAAACGATACGGTGCTTATAGGTCATTCATCAGGAGCAATTGCAGCAATGAGATTTGCTGAGAAGTATGAGATTCTAGGGTCAGTTCTGGTTGGAACTTATCATACGCACTTAGGCATAGAGAACGAGAAATTGTCTGGATATTTCGACCGCCCATGGGACTGGGAGAAGATCAAGAGCAACCAAAAATGGATCAGTCTCTTTGCTTCCTCCGATGACCCTTGGATTCCTATTGAAGAGCCGAGGCATATCCATACCAAACTAGATTGTGAGTATCATGAATATAAGAACAATGGGCATTTCGGTGGTGATTATTTTAAAGGTGCGTTTCCTGAACTGACTTTGTCTGTTTTGAATAACCTTATTGGCGTTGTGAAGTCGCCGAAGTTGGTTTGATAAGCTTGCAGAAGAATGATCGTGCATGCTATAATCTGTAAATGTTATGATATCTAATTAGAGGTACTATATGGGAAAAGCGCGAGAAAATATAAATATACCCCGTCCAATAGATCTCCCTGATCCAAGGAACATACCTCAACCTGTCCGGCAGCGTATAGTTGACATTGTATTGTCTGCATTTGAAAGAACGACTTTGGATAGGGCGGCTCCTTCTAGTGAAGAAATTATAGAGCAACTGGTGTCCATATTATCCCGAATTCCTGAGCCTGTAGCGCCACCGGTAATAGCAGGCGATAGATTGCCGTATTTAGGAGACAACCAGGACAACTCCAACCTCTTTTCAGAAGATGATGGGCCTCATATTAATTAAAGCTAAAAGATTCTCCACTTTATTTCGCCGATAATAAAAGGCAGACCAAGGTTGTTGGTATGGTTCTTGCTCCCGTGAGCCATAGACAAATCCAGCGGTAGATTATGCAACCTCTGCTTCCGACTTTGATATAGCGGATTTCAAAAAACGCAAGATAACTCTTCTCTACATTGGCTTGCAGCCTCAGGATATGATTAGGCTACAACCACTCATGAGGTTCTTTTATGAACATGCGGTTGAGCGACTTATATACAACGATGACAAGTCTCACGGTGTATTATTCTTTATGGATGAGTTTCATACCCTTGGCGAAATGGAGGCCTTTGCAAGTTCCATACCTTTGTGTGCGTTTGACATAAAACGGCTCCTTCAGCAAAGCTAGACGATAACTTCCAATTTTCCTGAATCCTATAGCCTCATAGGCCTTTATCGCAGCAGGATTATCAGTAAAGAGCAGCGCCTTCTTTACTCCGCCTTTTTTTACTTCATTTAAAGTAAAATTCACAAGAGTTCTCGCAAAGCCGTGATTTCTATGTTCAGGCGGAGTCCACACAGGGCCTATTTGCATTATATCATCTAATCTAGCATTAAAGGCACTGAGCGATACAGGCGTTCCATTTTTTATTAGCACGAAGCAATCGTCTATAAGTAAGCGGTTTGCTTTATCTTCAGCCTTAGCATCAAGCTCTGAGTCCTGCTGTGTGCCCAAAGCCTCTACTTCATAATCCTTCATCCACTCTATAAGCAGACCATTCCCTACTTCTTTCGCTGTAATAACCATAAAATCTTGCTCTAGAACCACTTCCTGCAGTTCATCAAGATCAAATGCATAAAGGCCTTCAGTGCTGTTTTTGTTGTATTTGGCATCTAGTAGCCCGAGTCCTTCTATAACAAGCTTCGCTTGCTCCTCCAAGCCCAGTATTCCATGGATAGGGCGATGTATGTTTTGCCTCAAGCGATTTGTTAAATTACTGAGTATCTCAGGATCAGATGCGCACATCATGATATTGCCGTTCCAGTAATGGACAATAACGCCCCGTAAGTTTTTGGAGGAATCATCGAAGCAGCCCCAGTACTCTCCATGGAATGGCACATCTTTATATTCCATTCCTGAGGCCTTTAGGTTGCTGCAGATAAACATGCAGTGTGATTTATGTGGGACTAGGAAAGCTTCTAATCCTCTTTGGTCATCTTGGTTTAATTGTCTTATGTTCATCACATCTCTCCTTGTTATGCATCCCCTAAAAACCCACCAACCTGAGCATCCCAGAGTTTCTTGTACATACTGCGTAGCTTTAGCAATTCCACGTGAGTTCCATCCTCCACTATCTTGCCTTTATCGAACACAAGGATACGATCCATGTGCAAGAGAGTTGATAAGCGGTGAGCTACAACAATAGTCGTCTTGTTTTGCATGAGCTTTAGCAAGCTCTCTTGAATCATGTCCTCCGTTACAGAGTCAAGCTGACTGGTTGCCTCGTCTAGAATAAGGATCGGAGCATTTTTGAGGATAGCTCTGGCTATTGCGATTCTCTGCCTTTGTCCACCCGAAAGTTTCACACCACGCTCTCCTACTAAAGAATCATAGCCTTGAAGTAGCAGTATAATAGTGTTATTGCAAAATTCCAATCAATATAGCTTAGGCTGTAGTTAAGTTTTTGATTTTATCATCATCACGACATTCTTATACCAAATCCCATAATTAAATTCCAGAAACAGTCTTTTTTCTTGCTCAGCACATCAAACAGCCCTATCTTGAACCAACTAAATAAGCTCATTTATGAACGCAAGGAATAATAAGTAACAGGTTATAAGGCGCTATACATAAATCACAGGAAATAAAATGCCCGAATTCATTAAAATCGCACCTTACAATCCCAATTGGCCAGACCTCTTTGAAACTAAGGCCAAAGAGGTCAAGGAAGCCCTAGGCACTAATTGCATCGCTATTCATCACGTTGGTTCAACCTCAGTTCCAGGGCTTGCTTCTAAGCCCAAGATAGACATTATAGCAGTTGTTCGAAATCTCATTTTTCCTGAAAACACTCTGAAAAACTTGGGGTATATCTATAAAGGTGGCTTCAATATTCCTTTGCGTAGAAGCTTCGACTTAAACCAGCAACCGATCGATATCAATCTACATATATTTGAGGAAAATGATCCAGAAATTGAGCTGAATCTTTTGTTTAGAAATTATTTGCGTGAAAATCCAGAAACTAGACAGCAATATCAAAAACTAAAGTATGATCTGATATCTGTAGCTTCTTCTCATAAAAAAGAAGGGGTGTTTTATAAAGGATATACCTTGGGAAAAAATGATTTTATCCAAGACGTCTTGGAGAGAGCTCGATTTCATAAACCAAGATTTGTAATATGCACTCATCATCCAGAATTTGAGGCAGCCAAGCTCTTCCGTCAAAAATACTTCTTCGATAAAGCTCATATACGCGATCCTTACCACTGGACTTTCAACCACCCAGAGCATGAACATTTGATTCTCTATCTTGGAACACGAATAGCCGGCTATTCTCACATTCAGTTATGGAAAGATCTGAGAGCTGCCACACGGATTATTGTTATCGATGAGCCTTATCGCGGGCAAGGTCTTGGAGCAAGGCTTCTCTCTTTGATAGAAAAATATTTGAAGATGAAAGGCATAAAGAGCCTACATACAGAAAGTTCACCTGCAGCTTTAGCATTCTATCTTAAAGAGGGTTATGTCGATATGCCTTTCGATGATCCTGATGAACATGAAGGCAATAAGATGGATAGACCTGTGGGAAAGAAGTTGCAATAATAACTTCCCACACTGGAGCTGTTTTACAAGATATTTTACAACAATAAAACGGATACGACATGACCATTACCTTCGAACTACTTCATGATTCCCATTTTCCGTTACTTTATAAAATGGCTAGAAAGCGTTCATATCAAAAAATATGGGATAAAGCTTCAAAGAATTATCCACTACAACTATCACCAACATTCTCAAGAAAACCGTAATCAATAGAGACAAAGAATGAGCAAAAACAATATTCACGTTTTAAGTAGAGGTGTCATTATTGATCATGGGTCTATTTTGCTTTGCAAAACGCTCGATCTTCCGATCAGTTTCTATTTTCTTCCAGGTGGCCATGTTGAACATGGTGAATCAGTTTGTGATGCCGTCTTACGTGAATTGAAAGAAGAAACTGGGGCAAACTGTCTGATCAAAAGATTTTTGGGCTGTCTCGAGTATAACTTTAAACCAGGTCATAACAGTATCTGTCACAACCATGAATATAATTTCATTTTTGAACTTGAATCAGAATATTTAAAAATTGAAAAACAAATTCCGCAACTTGAAGCTCATATTGAGTTGGTATGGGTGTCGCTGCATCAATTATCTGAAATTGATTTCAGAGCAGAGCCTTTGAAAGAACTCATCCATGACTGGCTAAAAAACCCCCCATCTTCAGGTGTTTTTAAGAGTGTAATGATATAACAACTCGATTATTCCATATCATCCTTCTATCTTACAATTGGTATTATAAAGATAGTTATTATTTTCTGAGCAAATTAATTAATCTTTCTCTACAATAGTTCATTCTTTCTTTTATTTTCTCAAAATCAACATCTGATAAAGGTTTCTTAATGTAAACTTCAATTGTGTTTTTTGGTTTAACTTCAATATTGCTTGAATCTGATAATATAGGCAATTGGGGCGCTGCGTTAAGGATTGCAAACATATCAAGCTGTCTAGGTTTCTCATTTTGAAATCCCAAATTATTATGACCAGCTTTGTTTAATTCTGATGATGGAGCAACAGATTTTTCTACTGCTTCTGCAGAATTTTCTCTTTTATAATTTATAGAAAGTAATTTTGTGATTTTAGAAATATCAGAATCTTTATAATATCTCCTACCTCTTATTTTAGAAATCTTAATTTTATTTTCAGCTTTTTCTAAATATCTTAGAGAGGACTGAGAAATCCCTAATAACTCTGCAACTTCACTAATTAAAAGATATTTTTTTGACATTTTCTTTCTGTATTTTTATTCAGAATATTTTACGCAAAACTATTGTTTTAGTACTAAACATTTTTGTTTTTCTAATTTTATTTTTGTACAAACTTGCTTAGCATCCTTAAACTGGTCAAAAGGTCCAACTAATAATTGATAAAAAACCAACTCATTCTTTCTGTGAGTTGTAACTTTATGTTGCTGCTTCCACAAAATCTTCTTATTCAAAATCTTTATTCTCTCCCACTGCTTCTCACAATCCACTGCAGAACGAGTATAGGCAAGCTGAATATAGTAATACTGTTTTTTCTCTATTTTCTTATTAAGATTTGATGATTTTTTTTCATCAATGTTAGTAATTTGTAAAGATTTTGTATCTACTTTCTTATTAGGCTTTTCCACCAATAAATCTTTTTCCTTATCTGTAATAGCCCTATCAACACTGCTCCAAATTGGATCGTAGACATCATCAGCTTTATCAGAAATTTCTTCTATAAAATTACCATTTGCTCTACTAAATACATCATTATTAAAATTGCTGTTTTGTCTCAATAAGAGTGGAGCTTCAGGCTCAGGCAATAATTTTATACTTCTTGAAGATTTTAAACCAGTATTAAAATTTTCATATATTGTCTTATCTTTATCATGATTAATAAATCCAGTGTAGACCTGTGGACTAGTTTTACATGTTTGTTGTAACGGGTATAAAACAGGTATTTCTGACTCTCTTTCCTTAAAAAAATCAGACCACAAAAAAGCTACTAATATAACCATTACAGAAATTATATATACAACATATTTACTATTTTTTTTTAACATTAAATTTTCTAATCACATTTTATCAACTGGTTTAACTCCAATCAATTTTAAGCCAATTCTAATAACGGAAGCTATAGCAGAAACTAAAGCTAGTCTAGAAGCTGATAATTCGGGGTTTTCTTGCATCACAAATCTATAATCAGGGTACTCCTTTCCTAAATTCCAAAGAGAGTGAAAACTTGCTGCCAAGTCTTGTAAATAATAAGCAATTTTATGAACTTCCATTGTTTCAACTGAGGATATAACGGTCTTGGTCCAAAATGCTAGTTTTTTAATCAATTCTATCTCAACATCAGCAACTAATTTTGACAAGTCATATTTATTATTGAAAAATATTTCGTATGCTTCTGGACAATTTTCTTTTGCATTATTTATCACAGAAGCGGCTCTCACTTGGCTATATTGCACATAAAAAACAGGGTTTTCTTTCGATTGTGTTTTTACAAGATCAAGATCAAAGTCTAAAATAATATCGTTCTTACGCGTTAGCATAATAAAACGTAAAATATCGGAACCCACTTCACGAATAACATCTGCTACAGTGGTAAAATTTCCAGCCCTTTTTGACATTTTAATTGGCTTTCCGTCTTCTATAAAATTAACCATTTGAGAAAGAATAATATCAGCACGCGCCACATCTGAGCTTATCGCTTTATACACTGCCTTAAGCCTTTTTACATAACCAGCGTGATCAGCGCCGAGAATAATAATATTGTGAGTAAAACCTCTATCTATTTTATTTTTAGCATAAGCTATATCACCGGCAAAATATGTCCAGCCCCCATCCGATTTTGTAAGGCTCCGATCTTGATCATCACCAAAGTTTGTAGCTTTAAAAAGCAATTGATCTTCCCTTTCATCCCACTCTGGGTCTTCTTCGCCTTTTGGATTTGGAAGTTTGCCATTATATATAAATCCTCTAGACTCCAGGATTTTCATGGAAGTATCTATATATCTCTCACCTTTAACATCTTGCTTGTATAGGCTTGCTTCAGAGAAGAAAATATCGTGGTGTATTTTTAATTCAGCTAGGTCTGCCTTTATAAGGCCTAACATTTCATCTATAACAATTCTGCTAAATTCATTATAAATTGCACCTTCCAATAATCTAAATTTCTCACCATATTTTTCTCTAATTGACTTTCCTACTACCTTTAGATATTCCCCTGGGTAGTAACCTTCTGGAATAGTAATTTTTTCACCCAGAGATTCAAGATACCTTAAATGAGCAGATTTAGTAAGTATTTGAATTTGCCCACCGGCATCATTAACATAATATTCTTTTGTTATATTAAAGCCTGCAAATTTCATTATTCTAGCAAGAACATCACCATAAATAGCTCCTCTTGCATGACCTATATGCATAGGGCCTGTAGGGTTTGCAGAAACAAATTCAATATTTACTTTTTCACTATTAGAAATATTACAAGCTCCATAAGTCTCTCCTTTTATTAAGATGTTGTTAAGCACATTATGCCAAAACTCATTGGTAAAAGTAAAATTAATAAAAGCTGGCCCCGCCAGATCGATAGACTTAATATAGTTAATTTTTTTTAATTTTTCTATCAGTTTTGTAGCCACTTCACGCGGATCTAACTTCAAGCTTCTACCTATAAGCATTGCGGCATTTGTTGATAAATCACCATGAGATTTATTTTTAGGAATCTCAATTGATATTAAATCAAGCTCTTCATTTAAAACTTTAAAAATACTAGAAGATGCCTTTGATACTTCATTTTTAAGCCAAAGATATATGTTTGTATAAATCATTCTATTTCATATCCGAATCTATAAGGAAAAATAATGTAAAGAACTTAATTCTTTTATAGCAAATCTATCAGTCATGCCAGCAATAAAATCTGCTATTGCTCGCGCTTTGAATTCATCACCACCTTCTGCTCTTTTCTGCCATTCGTAGGGCATACATTCAGGAGCTTCAAAATATATCTCAAATAATTTACTCACTACTTTTTTACATTTATAAGATATTAGAATTACTTTTGGATGCCTATATACTCTTTTAAACAAAAATTTTCTTATTTCTAGTATGCATCTATTCACATCACTTGAAAAAGTTACAAGCGCTTTTTTAAGCAACCTAATATCATCAGATGTACGAATATTATTTACTTTAATTGCATCTTTAGTCTGTTTTAAAACATCTTCTATTAATAAATGAGCCAAGTCCCTTACTATCTCAAAAATCTGACGAGATTTATTAAGCTCAGGAAATTTTTCAAGCACATTTGATACAATTGGACCAAGTAAATATATTTCTTGCAAATCTTGAATATTAAACATATCAGCCCTGATTCCGTCCTCAAGGTCATGACAATTATATGTTATATCATCAGAAAGTGCCGCCACTTGTGCTTCTAGCGATGAATGTTGGTCCAAATATAACTTATGTTCCTTATCATAATTCTTTATTGCCACAGGTATGTTATCAACAACCGGACCATTATGCTTTGCCAGTCCTTCTATGACTTCCCATGTTAAATTTAAACCATCATATGACCCATAGCGTTTTTCAAGCTCTGTTACAAGTTTTATTGCTTGAGCATTATGGCAAAAACCCCCATAATTCTTCATACACTCATTAAGCGCATCTTCTCCAGCATGACCAAAAGGCGTATGGCCACAATCATGGGCAAGTGCAATGCATTCAGCCAAATCTTCAGATACTCCAAGATCTCTTGCAAGTGACCTTGATAAACTTGAAACCTCGATAGAATGAGTCATTCTATTTCTATAATGGTCGCCCTCGTGATTAATAAAAACCTGAGTTTTATACTGCAGCCTTCTAAATGTATTTGAATGAATAATTCTATCCTTATCTCTCTGAAATTCATTGCGATATGGTGTGGGGTTCTCAGGATACAATCTTCCTCTAGTCTTTTTTGGATCAGATGCGTAAGTTGCTAATAACATTATTTCTTACTCTTTATAATATACTAAGTGACCTAAATATGTTACAATCCATCATAACAAACTTTTCTTCTTCTTAATATGAAAAATTTTATTGTAACAGACAATGCTTATAAAAGAACAAAAGAATTGCTTGCTCATGACAATTCCGCCATCGCACTAAGAATTTCAGTTGAAGGTGGAGGATGTTCTGGGTTTAGATACAAATATGAATTAACAAACACAATAGATCCAGATGACCTCATTATAGAAAAAAATGATGTTAAAATAATTATAGATAAAATGTCAGAGCCTTTCATTCATAACGCTCAAATAGATTTTGTTGAAGATTTAGGAAACGCATCTTTTGAAATTAAAAACCCAAATGCTGCAACTAAATGTGGATGCGGAAGCTCATTCTCAATTTAGCTCTTTGTAAAAATGCTATATACTCATATAATTCCATTTATACTCGACTTAAATTAATTTGCTCATCTTAGAAAAGATTTCTAGTCTTTAATCATTAACATTGTTCATGGAATTACTATGTCTAAAATACCTCCCTCACCATATGTAAAAAAACATAGTAGTGAAGAAATAGCGCATTGATAAACACGATTTATATTTATAAAAAAGGTAAATTATGACAAAAATCAAAACCCAAAGCGAGCCTCAACATCAAGCTGAGAAATTAAGCGATTTTACGATATTTTTACACAAAGCAGCTTATTCGGTCTTAGGTTATAAAACTCGTACATATGAATTAATACAAAGAAACGAAAAAGCAAAATCATATAATACAAACCCTGATAAAATGCAAGCAAGAGTGGAAGCAGAAAGACAAAGAGCAGAAGCAATGGATGAACTTACAAATGGGTTAATAGCTAAACACGAGCCGATTAGTCCGCCTTCACCCTCTCCTAAAACCCAAAAAGAAAGATTAGGTATAGCGCCATTCCAAGGTAAAGGCGGAAGAATGTAGTGATATTATATAGTCATTTACTTTCAACATAGGACTTTGTTATTCCTTGCTTACTTTAGTTTCTATGCGTAGGCCCTGAATGCGCTTCTTGATATTGTTGACACTAATAAATAAATGCTTTACTTTAGTTGAAGTAAAAAGTTCAGAGGTTGCACATAATGTCTAAACACCCAGATAGGTCTGCTACAAATAAGGGAATTGAAGAAGAATTGAAGGCTATGGGGGCTTCTGATCTACATATTGCCGCTTTTTTTGGTAAAATTGAAAGAGCCAAGCGCTTAATTGAAAAAGGGGCAGATGTCAAAGCAAAGGATTGTAGAGGATATACACCAATCTTTCTTGCTTGGTGTGGAGATAGTGAACGCCATGATACTATAATTGCTATTCTTCAAAGCCATGGAGCTGATATTAATGAAAGATTTGCTCCTTGTTCTGATACTATGTTACATCGTGCAGTAATGTGTAATAATGTTAAAGGAGCCAAGCGCTTAATTGAAAAAGGGGCAGATGTCAATATCAAAGATGGTACTGGCGCGACTGCACTTCACCACGCGCTTGCGAAAAACTCACAACCAATGATAGAGCTTCTTAGAGGAAGTGGTGCTACTGAGGAAGAGATCGGTGCTATTGACCATAATGTGCCTATTGATTCTATAGGAGGACGTAGTATTTTACATCTTGTAGCAGAGCATCAAGAGGTAGATGCAATATTATTAGTAAACCTAATAACAAACCTTAATCTACGTATAAAGGATAACAAAGGTTTTACACCAATGTGGTATGCTGCTTGCGCAGGACATTCAAAATTGATGGACTCCTTAATAAAAAAAGGCATAGATATCAATGAACCAGTCGACGCATTAGGACGTAGTATTTTACATCTTGCCTCGATGCATGGTAACGTTAAAGCAGCCGAGCTCTTAATTGCAAAAGGTGCTGATGTTAATGCGAAAGATTGTGGTGGAGCCACTCCAATATTGTTAGCAATTTCTAAAGACAAGCACGAAATGGTCAGTTTCCTTAAAACACATATGGCTGATACATCAGACTCTGCAGCACATAGCGCAGAAGGTGAAGGATCAGACCCCGTAAGCAGCGTCCCATTAGTCAGTGCAGATGATGATCCTTTTGGACTCTCTGGAGGAGTTGAATCCTGGAATGTAGATGTAGACTAGAGTAATAGAAATAAAACTATTACTCTATCTCTCCTGGCAAATTCAGACAATAACCAGCAGATCTTATAGTCTTTATGAACGGCAGTTCATTGTTATTAAGTTTTATTAGACTTCTTAAACGATTGATATGTACATCTACAGTTCTTGGTTCAACCACTTCATCTATCCCCCATACATAATCAACAATTTGAGTCCTTGTAAAAATAATTTTAGGAGATTGTACAAGAAGCTGTAGAATTTTGAATTCTGTTGGTCCTAAATGTATATGCTTGCTTCCTCTAGTAACTTTGAATGTGGCCAGATCCATACTAAGATCCTTATATTTGATGATTTTATCTTCAAAAATAGGCTTCGAACGTCTTAACAAAGATTTAATCGCTACCATAATTTCATTTGGGGTAAATGGACGCGCTACTATTTCTATTAATTCATTGTCAAATTCTTTATATTTTTGAATTTGCTCGTTTTCGTCTGTTATTAAAATAAAAGGCATCGTAGAGCAATTTTCCAATTTTCTTATATTGCTCATCACATTAATTGCAGATAATTGCAAATCTTTTGTGCTCACTATTACAGCATTAGGTTTATTAATTGCTATCACTCTAGATGCTGTACCTGGGTCTCCGGCTTTTAGAACATTAAACCAGTATCTTTCTATAGTATTGCATAATGATGCACGCAAAATATCGTCTTTTTCTAATATAAAAATTTTAGGCGGTAATTTATCTGTCATAATCAAGTTCCTACTGTTTTGTGAACTACTCAAATAATACTGTTAGCAATAGTTCAGAATTAATTTATACTTAACTAACTATATTTAGTAAAACATACCTTATATTTTGAATAAGTTAAATAATAGTAAATTTTTGCTCTGATTTATAAAAAAATATGCTTTGTGATGTATTTTTTAGAGAATATATAGTTATCTCGTCATCTCCGAGAAAACAGAGATCCAATTTAGAAAAACAGATCTCCACTTCTGCATGAATAACAAAATTCATATATGGTAGTTGTATTGTATCTTATATCATGTATCTCGAAAGATAATTTATTTAGCGGTGAAATGGAATAAAATTTACAACTTAGAGCTGAGGAAATGATAGTTTGGGTAACTAATAGTTAGTTTAGAAAAGCCTATATTAGAGTACAGGGTTTTTGGAGAGAATTATTTAGTAAAATTATTGTTATAAAGCGTTTACATTTGTAACAATTACATAAATATGATATAAGCAACCCCAGAATAAATTGCGAGTGAAAAACCTTAGATTTTTACTGGATCGCCACGTGCGTCATATGTATCTTCACTAAGACGTACAGATATTTCGTCTTTGCGAGTAAAACGAAGCAATCCATCTTCTTATACAATTCAGTCCCATATTCAACAGTAGTATTAAGAGATGGCGTTTTATATGTAGCTCAGAATCAAGAAACAGCATGGGAAAAGACTATAGATGCTTTAATATTGTATTTTGTCATATTTTCAGTAATATACCTAAGAGAATGTAGTATATTTTTTGGTTAGTAATACTAATAAAATAGGTAAAAAAATGTCAAAATGTAAAAGATTGCAAGACTATTAATACTAGTATTGTGACCGCAGTAATAATGACCATAGAAGGTCTAAAAAAACAGTAGTGGGTGCTTGTGCATGCACTGGGTAAAAAAGCTTATGATAACACCTATGAAATTGACCATGCAATAGAAACTAATTTAAAAGACATAGGATTATTTACTAAAAGATGCTATATTACTCTATGATTGGGGTCTATAGCTCAATCAGCAATATCTTTCGATGATGCTGATACTCCAATCATGGAATAGAAATATATGCCACTGGTTATTAATAAAAATTTTAAACACATATGAAAAAACAAATATCAGAAGAAGAACTATCAAAATTAAATGCATCCCTATTTAAGGAAATTGAGAAATCCAGTTATGATGAAGTTATAAGATTAATAAAAGAAGGAGCTCAGTTAGAGGCAACAAACGAAGACGGCCAAACTCCTCTTATCTTGGCCACAAGTATAGCTATAAGCAAGGCTTGTATGCCAAACTCAAAAATAACATGCTCAAGCAACTCAGTACTAGTGGTAGATTATTTGATAGAAAATAGTGCTAATGTAAACGCAATAGATACTTTTGGTTGGACAGCTATTTATACAGCTACTGCATTCTCTATACAAAGAACACATAAATCACTATGGTTAAATTATGATGCAGACCCCACGCCAAAAGTCACAGAAGTAGCTAAACATATTTGTGAAAAATTATTATCTTATGGAGCAAATGTACATTATGAGAACAATGAAGGATATGGACCGCTTAATGAACCAGGTTACATAAGGCAAGAATATGAGTCTGGAAGAATATTTGTCCATGAAGAATCATCATTATTGGAATTAGCTGGGCTTGCTTGCATAGCATGCGATTTATAATAGTGTAACACCAGGTATCCACAAAATAAGCGCCAAGAAGGAAATGCAATGTGTTACATAATATATTACGCCAAGATGTATTTTGGGACTGTTCAATTTACATCTAAAGCGATGAACTGATCAGAGATAAATCTAAATTCTTCAATTACATGTGTAATTCACACACTATAATAATAGGTTACAAGGAGTGACAACGTCCCATTTCAAAGTAATCGACTATAGTTGTTTAATCTGAATTATCTACAAGTTACGAGTTGCTGTAGGAAGGCGCAGCCTTATTCCGTCATAGTCTTTTTTAACAATTATCTGACAACCTAATCTTGAAGTCTGTGTGAGCCCAAAAGCTAAATCCAGCATATCTTCCTCCGCTTCCTCAGCATCTGGTAATTTTTTAAAATAGTCTAGATCTTCTACTATTACATGGCAAGTTGAACACGCAAGAGATCCTTCACAGGCGCCTTCCAAGTCAATATTATTCGAGTGAGCTATTTCTAAAATTGAGAGGCCTTCTTGAGCTTCTACCACAACTTCACCATCATTTGTTATAAATATAATTTTTACCATCTGTCTTTCCATTTAATCTACTCTTTTACCCTTTAAATATGCTCCAATTTTATCGTTAATAAATTTTTCTACAAAAAACTCAGACTCTTTTTTTAAATTCTCTAAAGAATCAGACAATTGTTTGTACTCTGCCTGCTCTATCATAGATTCTATCCTACAAATATGCTCATTAAGCGTCTGATTTTCTTGCTGATTTAGCAGGCTTTTATTACTTTTTATTAAGGTTTTTAACTTCGAAATTATTGAATTTATTTCAATTACTTTTGCTACCTTTAAACTTTTATTATAATCACTCTCTGCATTATCCATAGCTTCTTTAAGCATATCTAATATTTTTTTGTCAGAAAGTCCATAAGTTGGTTTAATTGCTACTACTTGTTTAGTTCCTGTAGTTTTTTCTAATGCTGAAACCGTTAGTAGCCCATCCGTATCCACTGTAAAAGTAATTTCTAAAATAGCCTTTCCTGCAATCATTGGAGGGATGTTTTTGATTTTCAGTCTAGCTAAAGACCTACAATCTGATGCCATTTCCCTATCCCCCTGCACTATATGCAAATCAAACCCTGTCTGATTATCAGAATATGTCGTATATTTTTGAGTCACTGATATAGGAATTGGGCTATTTCTGTAGATAATTTTTTCAACCATACCACCCATCAGCTCTACTCCAAGTGATAGTGGAGCTACATCTATTAAAATGTCACCTTTTTTTGAAGAAAGATTCCACGCTTGTCTAGATGCGCCAATAACAACTGCGTGATCTGGGTCTATATCTTCTTTAATTGGAATATTAGGAAAAGCAGACTTTAATATACTCTTTACAATGCTTAATCTAGTTGATCCCCCTACCAAAATTATTCCATCCAAACTTTTTATACCACTTGTTATTACAGTTTTTTTTGCAATTGATATTGTAGGTTTTACAACCGACAAAACCAGCTCCTCAAATTCTTCGTTTGCTAATGATATCTCCTTCCCATTCCATAAAATTTTCTCTTTTGCATCTGATTCTTTTATACCACGACAAAGCTTTAAAAAGTGCAACTCATCATCAGGAGTTATAAATAAACTATCTCTATTTTTTAAATAAGAAGCTACAGCAATATCAATATCATCACCACCAAGTTGAGAATCCCCCCCTATAGCCAAAACCTGGAAAGCTCCCATACGCATCGCAAGTATAGAAACATCAAAAGTTCCTCCACCAATGTCAAAAACCAGGTAGTTACCCTCTGATCTATTCTCTAGTCCATAAGCGTAAGCTGCAGATGTTGGTTCTGCCACAAGACGAACTACATCCAGTCCCACAAGCTTTGCACTATCTTTTACCATTGATTTTGAAACATCATCAAAATAAGCTGGAACTGTTAATACTACTTTCGTAACCTCTTCTTTTAAGAATTTTTCAGCATTATTTTTAAGTTTCTTAAATATTTGAGCCGCCACCTCTATAGGAAGAACTGCTCCTTTTTCAGTATCTATAACTATATTATCATTCAAATATTTTATTTTTGCTTTTAGAGATTCTGGTAAAAAATTTCCTGATTTAATTTCAGCAAAACTTTTTCCAAATAATCTTTTTATTGATGAGATATTGTCAGATCCATAAGATACAATTGTAGGAACATAGGATTTGCCTGATCCATCTTTGATAATTTGCACTCCATTTTCATCACAATAAGCAATTAAGGAATTTGTAGTGCCAAAATCTATACCAAGAATCTTGCTATTATCTCGCTTTATTTCTCTTTCTTTCGGTTCTACTATATTGACAAACATTCTTCTATTTTCTGATTTATAGCATGTATAAGATTATCTTGATACTTAAGTAGTATAGTATAAAGAGCAGCTTTTTCTATCTCGTTATTATCGAAAAATTTTACCATTAGCAACAGATTTTCCTGACGTTTTGCCATTTCCTGAGCTTTAAATTTTAGAAAAATTTCCTCTGATTTTATCTCTTCCAGTTTTTCTCTTTTGTTCAATATATCACAAAGCATTTCATGTGAAATTTTTATCTCTAGTTGCTCTTCTTTTAATATATCAATATTCCGTAATTTTAAATAATAAGCTGCTCTCAAATAATCATCTTTAAGTATTCCATATCCACTATTTAAGTTAGCAACAAATTGTGCATTACTTAGCTTTTCTTTATCATCTTTTACAATGTCAGGATGATATTTTTTTTGAAGTTCAATATATCTAGCATGAAGCATCTCTATGTCTATTTCAAATTTTTCCTCTATACCAAATATTTCAAAGTAGTTCATATATTTACGCATATTTATTACATAGAAAAGGACTCGCCACAGCCACAATTTCCTTTAGCATTAGGGTTTTTGAATACAAACCCTGATTTAAATTTCTCATCAACAAAATCCATTTCTGTACCAATCAAATACATCATAGCCTTTGGATCTATAAGCAACTTCACTTCTCCACAGCTTATAATTTCCTCGAATGGTCTAATTTCATCAGCATATTCAACAAAATATGAAAAGCCAGAACATCCTCCTGACTTTACCCCAACCCTAATTCCAACAGATTTTTTACCTCTTTTTTTGAGCAAATATTCTACCCTTTCTACTGCGTTTTTTGTTACAGAGATTGGAGTTTTTTGTGAAGAATTTTCTTTTATTTGAACTTCCATTACAAAATTATTTTCCGTCCTTTTTCAATTTATAATCATTTATAGCTGCCTTTATTGCGTCCTCTGCAAGCAACGAACAATGAATTTTTACAGGAGGCAAAGAAAGTTCCTCAGCTATCTCAGTATTTTTTATTGTAGCAGCCTCATCTATAGTTTTCCCCTTTATCCATTCAGTTACAAGAGAACTTGAAGCAATAGCTGAACCACAACCAAATGTTTTGAATTTTGCCTCCTCTATAATACCATCTTCACTAACTAAAATCTGCAATTTCATTACATCTCCACAAGCAGGCGCTCCTACAAGTCCTGTTCCTACATTTGGATTTTCTTTATCTAATGATCCTACATTTCTAGGATTTTCATAGTGATCTATTACTTTTGAACTATATGCCATAATTTATTTTCCTTTTTATTTAATGTTCTGACCATTTTATCTTCTGCAAATCTACTCCATCCTGGACCATTTCCCATAAAGGGCTCATGTCCCTAAGTTTTTGTACATTTGCAATTATTAGCTCTGCTGCATAATCTACTTCTTCTTTAGTTGAAAATCTTCCAATACCTATTCTTATCGAAGTATGGGCCATATCTTCTGATATACCTAGTGCTCTCAAAACATATGAAGGCTCTAAAGACGCAGAAGTACAAGCTGACCCAGAAGAAACAGCAAGATCTTTTATTGCTAAAATCATTGACTCTCCTTCTACATATGCAAAACTCAAATTTAAATTTCCTGGGTATCTGTTAATAGGATCGCCATTCAAATATACTTCTTTTATCTTTGACTGAATTTTTTTAAAAAACTGGTCGCTCAAGTTTTTGATTTTTGTGAAATCTTGCATCATTTCCTTTGAAGCGATATCTGCAGCAACTCCTAATCCAACCACTAACGGCGTAGGCACAGTACCAGAACGCATTCCTCTTTCCTGCCCACCTCCATTAAATATAGGATCTAACTTCACTCTAGGACGTTTTCTCACATAAAGAGCTCCTATACCCTTTGGGCCATAAATTTTATGACCGGAAATACTAGCCAAATCTATATTGCATTTTTCAACATCTATTTCAATTTTTCCAAATGCTTGTGCTATATCGCTGTGAAAAAAGACATTTTTACTTCTACAAATTTTTCCTATTTCCTCTAAAGGTTGAATCACACCTATTTCATTATTGACAGCCATAATTGAAACTAAGACAGTGTCTTCTGTTATAGTATCTGAAAGTAGGTTTAAATCTACCAATCCATTTTTTTGAACTGGCAAATATGATACCCGAAAACCTTCTAACTCGAGGTGTCTACAAGCATCTAAAACACATTTATGTTCTGTTTCCGCTACTATAATATGTTTTTTTTTACTTTTATAAAATCTTGCTACACCTTTAATAGCAAGATTATTCGATTCTGTAGCACCTGATGTAAAAATTATCTCCTTTGCATCTGCATTTATCAGATTTGCAACCCTATTTCTTGCAAGTTCAACCGATTCCTCTGCCTCCCATCCATACGAATGGCTTCTGGAGTGAGGATTACCAAATTTTTCATAGAAATAGGGTATCATTTTCTCAACTACCCTAGGATCAGTGGGGGTAGTGGCTTGATAATCAAGATATATTGGAAATTTCACTCCAGATATTTTTAACTTTTCTTTTGCATCTATTAATTCGTTCATCCTATAGCCCTTTTTGCATGAATTTCTTTCCAAACATGTATAAATCTTTTAACATCGTCCATTGTATTTTCTTTTCCTAAACTGACTCTTATAACTGAGCCTGTGATTTCTTTGCCATATCCCATTACCTGAAGCAAATGAGAATCTCTAACTTTTCCAGATGAACAAGCTGACCCCTTACTAACAGCGATTCCAGCAAGATCAAATTCTATAAGCTGCCTATCTGAACTAACACCTCTTAATACAATCAATGATGTATTTGGAATACGATCACACACTCTTGAAATAACAGAATATGGTGATATATTCTCAATTTCCTCTTCAAGTATATCACGCAAATACTTCATTTTATTAGAATATTCATCTAAATTAGAAATGGCAATTTCTATAGCTTTAGCCAAACTTATTATACCAATCACATTTTCTGTGCCAGCCCTTTCGCTCCTTTCTTGCCCTCCTCCTAAAATCTGAGGAATAATCTTAATATGGTCTCTTGTAACTAATGCTCCCACCCCAACAAACCCTCCAATTTTATGCCCACTAATTGTAACATAATCAACATCCAAGTCTTTTATATCAAATTTTATTTTACCAACAGCCTGAACAGCATCTGTATGGACTAAAGCACCATATTTTCTTGCCATTTCCACTACTTTCTTTACTGGCTGTATAATCCCTGTTTCGTTATTAGCAACTGCTACTGAAATTAAAATTTTCTTTCCTTTTTGCAAAGTAAGTAATTCCTCTAAAGAAAAAAAATCAATGATACCATCCTTATTAACTTTAATCTCGAAACTTTCTGGCAAAGTTTCCGCAACTTCTCTAACAGAAGCATGTTCAGCAGCTGAATATAAAACGACTCCATCTCTAAAATTATTTATAACTAAATTATTAACTTCAGTGCCACCTGATGCAAAAAGGATCTTATAACTTCCATTTCCTAACTTTATACCAAGAGCTACTGCAATCTGTTTTCTTGCATCTTCAAGCAATTTTCTGGAATTTCTACCAAATGAGTGAATAGATGACGGATTTAGCAATTGTTCAAAATGATTACATGCCAAAAGTTTGACTTCGTCAATTATATGAGTTGTTGCATTGTGATCAAAATAAATCATTTTATCCATCTGCAACATCTTTCACAGACACACTATCAAGATACGATCTGATAGCCAAACCAAGCCCATACCACAAATCATGCGTTGCACATTTTGCAGTTTTACTAACACAACCTATAGTCTCATCTCTGCATCTCGTTATTTTTATTTCCTCTTCGACTGCATCTATAATTTTGCTAATTTTAATTTTTTCTGGCTCTTCAGAAAGAACATATCCACCTCCTGGACCTCTACTTGCAGTCACTATCCCTGTTTTTTTGAGCTTAACAAAAATTTGCTCCAGATAATTGAGAGCTATATTCTGCCTATTTGCTACCTCAATTAGACTTATCGGCTTCCCTTTGTTGTTCATAGCAATATCCACTATAGCCATAACTGCATATCTTCCCTTTGTTGTAAGTAACATAAAGTCCCAAACTTTAAAATCCAACACAAGCTTCTATTGATTAACTAATTCTACTATGTTAGAATCACGTAATCTTAATTTATAACTTAGTATTTTAGTCGGGAATTGTCAATATGGCAGATGTATATTTTGGAGGACCAGCAGGTAGAATCGAAGGAAAATATTATCAATCACCTAATGAGAAGGCCCCAGTTGCTCTAGTTTTACACCCTCATCCTCTTTATGGCGGGAGCATGAATAATAAGGTAGTATACTCGATTTACAAATCTTTTGTCCAAAACGAACTCTCAGTTCTCAGAATTAATTTCAGAGGGGTTGGAAAGTCTCAAGGAGAATTTGATGGAGGAGTTGGGGAACTAACTGATGCCGCAACTGCACTGGACTGGTTGCAACTACATAACCCGTTAAGTTCTCAATACTGGATAGCAGGATTTTCTTTCGGATCATGGATTGCTATGCAATTAATCATGAGAAGACCAGAAATCAGTAACTTTATAGCAATCTCCCCACCAGTCAATAAATTTGACTTTTCATTTTTAGCTCCATGTCCTATCCCAGGCCTAATAATTCATGGAGACCAAGATAGTATTGTCGACGAAACTTCTGTAATTAACCTTGCAGAAAAATTATCAAAGCAAAAACATGTAAAGATTGATTATAAATCCATAGTAGGTGCGGATCATTTTTTTAGAAATAAAATTGACGATTTAGAAAATTTAATCTCTGAACATGTCAAAAAATTTATTAAAAATAATCCATCTTCCTCTGTGCAGCATAAATCGAGAAACTCAAAAAAAAATCAGTTATTGCTTGAATAATACAGGGCTTTATTTGTTGAATCATCATAGTAGTCAATATTTCTCTACAAATTTAGCGCATTATGCGCTTCTTAAACAATTCAAAAAATAATATAATGTATCTAAATATTACTATCTGGTTTTTTGGTTTTATAAGTGGTTTTTTGCTATTACTAACAGGCAACACGCTGAATTACTGGCTAGCAAAAGATGGTTGCAACTTAGAAATAATAGGTTTTTTTTCGCTCGTATCTTTACCATATGCAATAAATTTCTTATGGGCACCTCTTCTCGATAAGACCAAACTATCATTTATAAAATTTGATATCAATAATAGACTAAAGTGGATTATAGTGTTGCATATAGCTGGAGCATTATTTCTTGCTTGTATGGGATTATGTGATCCATCTGAGTCACAAAAAACTATGGCATTAGTAGCCATTATACTATCTTTTATCAATTCTTCACAAGATATAGCGTTAAATTCTTTGAGAACAGAAATTATTCCTCAAAAAAAACATGGAATGACTTCTGGAATATACATATTCGGGTATAGATGTGGCATGATCGTTACAGGACCAATTGCTATTTTCTCATCTCAGTATATATCTTGGCAACTTACTTATATAATTTTTGCTTTTATCTACCTATTATTCCCAATAATATTATGCTCTATCAAGTTAGTAAGAAAATCTCATGAAGACCTACAGAATTATTCAGCAGGAGAAACTAAAATAAAGGCATTATTCAGTAATATAGGAGGAATTAAAACAATAATAATGTTATTACTATTCCTAGCTTTATACAGAATTGCTGATAATTTTATTGGCATAATGCTTAATCCATTTCTAATAGACCAAGGTTTCTCAGATTCTCAAATTTCGCTCGCTGGAAAATTATGTGGGGTCATTGGCTCTGGAATTGGAGGGCTCATAGCTAGTTATATCATGTCTAAATACTCAATTACACAATGTTTATTGTGGTTTGGTATAGGCCATGCATTCTCTCATGCAAGCTATTTGTCTATTCTATATTTTAAAAATAATACAGAATTTCTATTACTCTCAACTATAAGTGAAAGCATAACGGGCGGGATGACAATGGCAGCTTATATAGGGCTTCTTACATCCTTATGTCATGGAAAATTCAGAGCAACACAATATGCTGTTTTAAGTGCTATGATGGGAACATCTAGAACAATTTTACCAAGCTTTGCGGGATATATAGTGGTAAACACAAATTGGACAATATTTTTTATTGTATCAATACTTATGATAATACCATCTATAATTATTCTGAAAAAACTTGAACCCCAGCTTATAAGAAGATCATATGATTGACGCTATAATTATTTCTATATATTTACTGCTAGTGCTCTCTATTGGGATATACAATAGGAATAGGAACCAAAATCTAGAACATTATAGCCATATTGGAAATGACATAAATTCTAACAAATTTATTCTAACTGCAACTATTTTTGCATCTGCAGTAGGAGGTGGAACTTGTTTTGGAATTACAGAGAAGGCTTTTAGCCAAAATTTGGCATTTACCTATGGACTATTACTTACAATTCCAGTGGACTTAGCTATTGCTAAATTTCTTGTCCCAAGGATGACGCAATATAATAACGTAAATAGCACTGGCGAAATTATTGGAAAGTATTATGGAAAATATGCAAGAATAATAACAGGGATATCCTCTACTTTAATATCTATAGGATATCTTGCTGTACAAATAAGCGTTACCGGACGTATTTTTAGTTTTTTATTTACAATAGATTTTTTATATGCTGTTATCCTTAGTTATGCAGTAGTAATAATATACACTACAGTTGGAGGATTTAGATCTGTTGTTATAAATAACTCATTGCAATTTTTTGCCATGGTTATGGCTATACCAATTATTACAGTTTTTGGAATAAAATATATTGGACTTGCAAACTTCATACAAAATATACCAGCTGAAAAATATGACATATTATCAAATAATTCCCTATTTTTTGACACAATTTTTACAACTCTTAGTTTTTCTGTAATGGGGTTTGCCCCAAGTTTTATACAAAGAATCTTAATAGGAACAAGGCCGGAACCTATTAAGCATGCAATATATTTTAAAACTGCAATTTACGCTATATTTATAATATGTCTCAGTCTTAATGGTCTGATTGCTATGGAAATATTTCCACACCTTAACCCTATATACTCAGTAACTTCGATAATTGATTTTTTAATTCCATCTGGTCTAAAAGCGTTAGTTATCATAGGTTTGCTAGCAGCTACAATGTCAACCGCAGATTCAGACCTTAATATATCAGCAATTAGTATTGTAAATGATATATTTTTACCTTTAAATATACGCTATAAAGAAAAAAAGCTTTTACTCCTAACGAAATGCGTCAGTATACTTGTGGGTATTTCTGTAGTTTTAGTTGCTCTAAAATTTCAAACTATTGTTGAACTAGTAATGTTTTCAGCAGGATTTTGGGCACCAATTGCATTAGTTCCACTCATCGGAATATTATTTAATAAAATAATATCAAAAACAGGATTTTATGCCTGCACATCATCGGGAGCGTTAACATTTATAATAACAAGCCTAACAAGAGAAAATCAAGCAGTGAGTGCTATTTTCTTAGGCACAGCAGCATCTCTTATATGCTTTTTGATTTTTTATAAATTCAAACCAAAAATTCAGCATTATAGAACCTAAAAAGTTCTTTCACTAAAAATGATACATCACCCGCCAGATCTCCACGTGATTTCGTTTCATATGGCAGTCTTTTACTTTGCAGTGTGCGTGTTATTGCTTCTCTCAGCAACACGTATTAAATGCGGGACTTATTTTAAGAAAAGAGATCCCTGCCCTCCTTGGATGGATGACTCTATATCGGCTTTGCTCGTAATCGCATAGCGCACACCTCAAACTATTCGGCTATAGTTATGTTATGAATTTGCTTTTTTGGGAATCACAAGTATAATAGCATCCTTAATAAATATCATTGCAACATGAAAGTTACAGCGAATTCACTCAGAACCGGAAATATTTTGGTCTACAATAACGATTTGTGGATTATTGCCAAAACCCCTGAACACACACAACCAGGAAAAGGTGGAGCTTACGTTCAAGTGGAAATGAAAAACCTTAAAACAGGGAATAAAACTAACGTAAGATTTAGCTCATCCGAATATGTAGAAAAAGCATTTCTTGAGAATAAAGAATTTCAGTATTTATATGCCGAAGATGATAATCTTGTATTTATGGATAATGAAAACTTTGAACAAATCACACTTAACAAATCTATATTAGACAATAGGCTTCCATTTCTTCAGCCTGAAATGATTGTAAAAATGGAATTTTATCAAGAACACCCCTTAAACATCGAGCTTCCAACCACTGTGATACTTGAAATAGTCGAGACAGAACCTGTAATAAAGGGAGCAACTGCCACATCAACTTATAAACCAGCTATACTTAAAAATGGTGTAAGAGTAATGGTTCCTCCTTATATAGAGTCCGGTCAAAAAATCGTTGTAAAGACAGAAGACGCAACTTTTGTAGAGAGAGCTAAATAGTCAATGAACACACATAATAATAATATTATAGAGAAAGCTCTCTGGAAAACTTCTAGAAATCTTACAAGAGACTACTCAGAACTTGAACTTCTCCAGAGCGGAAACCGTACTCAAGAAAAATTTGTTGAAAGATCTATAAGAAAAACAAAAGAAATTCTAGCGAGAGAACTTGAAGTTCTTAATGCATCACTGCAATTTGATGATGAACCACACAAAATTGAAAAAGATGGTTTACATATTCTAATCCGACCTATAGATGGCGTAAATAACTTACTCAGAGCTGTATCACTTTTTGCAACAACTGTGGTACAAATTGAAAGAAAAGACCAACAAAATAAAGTAATATCTGCAATAATAGCATTTCCTGTTCTTAATAGTATTTATAAAGCAGAATTAGGTCAGGGAGCATGGGTTCAAACATACGAAGAAAGCGGCACAATATCTGGCAAAAGATTAAGAGTAAGCAAGATAAGTGAACCATCATTATCAATAATTTCAACGACCAACAATATTCCATATAGTAACTACTTTGATACCAGAAATTTTGGTTGTACAGCTTTTGACATTGCACATTATGCATCAGGAAAAATAGATACTATTATTGTAAAACCCGAGGATCAAATTCATAAATTTGCAATAGAAATTTTTGCCAAAGAATCAGGTGGAGTTATACGGGATTTCGAGTCACAGTATATTCTTGCAACTAATCCTTTTCTTGCTTCTTTTATAAAATAACATTAAGCTCGATCCTTATATTATTTTTGCAAACAAAATGATAAAATTCGAATATCCTGATTTTTGGCAAAAAAAAATGCCAATTTCTTACATTCTATACCCTCTATCATATGTATACAGGTTGCTGGGATTTATACGAAAATTTTGTACAAAACAAAAAAAATTCAGCGCACCCGTCATATGTGTTGGTAACGTCACTGTAGGAGGAACTGGCAAAACTCCTCTCATTATAGCACTTGCTTCTCACTACATTAAGCAGAAAAAAAATCTTGTCATAATTTGCAAAGGATATGGTGGGAGTTTTATAAAACCTACAATTATTGAAGCTAATTTTTCAACATGTTTAGCTGGCGATGAAGCAATAGAGATAGCAAAAGAATTCTCAAAATCTTCTAATGTTACAATAATAATTACTAAAAATCCGAAAGATTGTATTAGTATTTTATCCCAAATAAAACCAGATTTAATATTAATTGATGATGGGCTACAAAATCCAAGTTTTTTCAAGGATTTCTCAATATTGGTAATAGATGGGCTGAGAGGTTTAGGTAATGGTTTTCTGATTCCATCTGGCCCGATGAGAGAAAACTATAAACCAGCCTTGAAATATGCAGATATAGTGGTTTCATCAAACCCATCTAAAAATGTAAAAGAAGAATTAAATAGATTAGCTTGCAACAAATTTTATCATATAAAACAATATCTCGAAGTTAATGTAGACAAAAATGAACCAATTTTTCTTTTATGCGCCATAGGGAATCCAGAAAAATTTTTTGTATCTATGAAAAATTATAACATAGTTGGCAAAATATCTTTCCCAGATCATCATAAATATTCCACGCAAGATCTAGATATAATTCTAAAAAAAGCTTCAAAAGCTGGCGCAACTAAAATTGTTACTACAAATAAAGATTATGTGAAATTATATAATCTCAAGTCTAGCATAGAAATCAAAACAGCAAGAATATTTTTTGATGAAAAAGATATAAAAAAAATTATTAAGAAGATAGATGAAAAAATTAGTTAAACATACAAAAGAGTTCTTAGAATATATTCTTTTCCTCGTATTTTTAAATATAATAAAATTGCTTGGTATAAATATTGCAAGTGACTTATGTGGAGCAATAGCAAAACATATTGGACCAAGATTGCGTACCAATAAAATTATTATAAATAACATCAAATATGTTTATAACAATCTTAGTACTGAACAAATAAATGAGCTGGGAAAAGAAATATGGAATAATTTTGGCAGATATATAGGTGAATTTCCATTCGTAAGCGAAGAAACTTCAAGAATAAAAATTGAAAATATTGAAATAATTAGAGATTTACAAAAGAAAAACACTCCTTTCATTGTCTTCAGTGGACATTTTGCCAATTGGGATTTTATACTTCCAGCAGTATTAAAAGAAATAGAACATACAAGCGTAGTTTATCGAAAAATTAACAACAGATTTATTGACAAATTTGTAATGAAAAAACGTGCAGAGCAAGGAACACAATTAATATGCAAAGGGCCAGAAGGAATAAAAGATTTAATAAAAACAATAAAAACACGTAACACAATATTAATGCTAGTAGACCAAAAAATGAACGAAGGAATTAGCATACCATTTTTAAAAAAACCAGCAAAAACCAGTGAATCAATTGCAGTAATAGCGCGAAATTATAATTATCCACTTATACCTGCACAAATCATTCGAACAAAGGGAGCAAATTTTAGAGTTATTTTCTATGAGCCGTTTTACGTAAATAAATCACATAATAAAGATAAAGATATTTACGAAGCAATGCTAAAAATTAATGATTTACTATCAACTTGGGTTAATGAGAATCCAAGCCAGTGGTTTTGGATGCATCAACGATGGGGAAAGCCAAAAGAAATGCTTTAATGCTATTATTACATAAATACTAAATAATGTCACTATAGTCGAATAATTTGAAGTTTGCACTAAACGAAACAAACGAAGCCTATGATGAATAAGAGGGAAACAACAAGCGGACACTTTGTAACTTCTGTAACTCCTGATGAAAGTTAAAAAACACGGATGGCGTACAGGTTTGCATCAAGGTGGCGTACAGCATATTCTTATGGACACTAGACCTGATATAACACAACATTTATCACAAAATCTACTAACTGTAGCTACAATGAGAGAAAGATTCGAAGGAAACTCAATGGCAGAATCCGGTTCTTCCAGCCCATCGGCGTTTGCAGTCTGCCACAAAGACATATTTGACAGAGGAACTAACTAAAAACAGCAGCCTCAACAGCTTTAATACCCTCTTTTACAAGATCTTTATTAATTTCCTTGGTAACTTTACTCTTTAAATCTTTACTCAAACATTTTCTAATAAATCCTAGCATTTT
>JABDAD010000003.1 GCA_013289335.1 Alphaproteobacteria bacterium
AATTTTATAAATATAGTCTCTCCCGTAATTCTTTACAGTGTCTTATGACAAAATCCAATATCTAACACTTCTACATAAATTTATATTAGATGGCATATTAGACAATTTTTGTTGATATCAATAAAACATTTTTTACATAAAACTACAGTTAGATATGTTCATCTATATTCATTGCTAATGAGGTAAAAATGTACAATTTACAAGACCATAAGTTTGATTTGCTTTTAAAGTATCCTGGGAGATTTTCTGATGATGAAACTAAATACATTATTAGAAATAAATTATTGTCTTTAATGCAAGATAATAAAGGTATTAATCTTAACTTAAACTTCGCTAAAAAAGAGCTAATCAATTTAGCATATAAAATAAGCGCTATAGCTAGCTATGAAAATTATATTCGAGCGCAAATAAATTTAAAGAAAATATTAAATAATTGCTGGTAGACTATGTATTTTACACCACTCAAATCAAAAAATATAAAATCATACAGAATTGCTACTAATAGCGTGTATGGAGTGTATAGCGCTGAAACAATCTATGGTAATTTAAATGGCGTTATATGTTTATTAAATATTGATCAGAGTAAAAAGATAAATATTCTTTTACATGAGCGTACAGTGAAAGAGAAGGTACAAAGCTATTTCGAAAGCTTTATGCAAGCAAGGGTACAATTTACACCTGTATTACTTGCCTATGACACATATGATAATATACCGGACTTAGTAGATGTAATAAAAGCTTTTGCAAGCACTAGTTCTAAGAAATATTGTTTTTCCAATAAAAAATTCTCTATTACATTTTCTAATGAGCAATCTCAAATTGTGTTTGATTATATCAACGCAATACCAGAATTATACCTAATTGATGGACATCATAGGTATGAGGCTGCAAAGAATTTAGCAAAAAAGAATGGATCTCATACCTTAGTTGTGATGCTTGTAGCAAAACAAAGACTATTAATAGATTCCTTTCATAGAGTAGTAAAACTATACTCTATGAATATAAAACGTGACATAATCTCAAAAATTAGTTCAACATTTGATATTGAACATACATCAAACCTTTATATACCTAAAGATTTAACTAATTTTGGTATGTATATTAATAATTCTTGGTATAAGCTATCTCCAAAAAGAAATTCTGTTTGTAAAATATGTAATACAGATAATCTAGTAAAGTATTTACTAGATCCAATTTTTAACTTGTCTGATAAAAACTGTAATAAAATAGAATACCTTAATTCATCACAACTTACATTCTTAGCGAATAAACAACAAGATTTTATTATTTTTTCTTTATCGCCAATTTCTATAGATGAATTTACAGGGAGAATGAGAAACAAAATTTTGTTTCTTCCTCATTCCACATGTTTTTTGCCAAAACCGGACAGTAATTGCTTTATTTATACCCTCCTAGATGGACATGAGGGTATATGATAGTAAATTCAGTATCTGATATCACATCATCACCGACTTTTTTGAACCTAAAACACTTTATCAAGGATACTCAAATTTTCCTAAAATTAGAAGGACTTAATATTGCACATTCTATTAAACTGAAAACAGCTAGATATTTAATAAAAGATATAGAAAATAGAATTATTCCCCAAAAGACAAAAATTATTGAATCCTCCTCAGGTAATCTAGCAATAGCTCTAAGCATGATTTGTAAGGAAAAAAGGATAGAGTTTATTTGTGTTACAGATCCAAATATAGCTGAATATAGCGAAAAAATGATCAAAATATACGGTGGAAAGATAATAAAAGTTACTGAACGAGATGAATATGGAGGCTTCCTAAATACTAGAATCAGAGCTATTCATAAATTGTTAGCAAGTTCCAAAGATTATATTTGGACTAACCAGTATGGAAATAACGCAAATTATCTAGCACACTATAACGAAACAGCTCCTGAAATATATAGTGCGTTCAAAACATTAGATTATTTATTTATAGGAGCTGGGACTACTGGTACTCTGGTTGGGTGTGGTAAGTTTTTTAAGGAACATTCTCCAAATACAAAAATAATCGCAGTAGATGCTGAAGGATCTGTAACCTTTGGATATCCAGCAAAGAAACGTTATATACCTGGGATAGGAACAAGTAGAAGACCTGAAATAACAGATGAATCTTATATAGACGAGATAGTACTAATTTCTGAGACAGATACTATCGCAATTTGTCATCAAATGCTTGAAGAAAGAGGATTACTTCTAGGCGGATCAACAGGATCTATTCTTGCTGCCGTATTACAATATTCAAATAGAATTAAACCTAATTCCTCTATCGTTGCTATATCTCCGGATTTTGGGGAGAAATATATACCAACTATATATAACAATGATTGGGTCAATGAAAGATTTGGAAATATTTTAGAAAATATTGGAGACAGAAATGATACAAAATAATTTTCATATTATTACAGCTGATGTCATTACAAAAATTCTTCTCGACCATGTGAATGATCTATGTGACATAATTAAAAATACTTACATAGCTCATGCTAATGGTTATACAGTTAATCCTACTAGCTTCTTTTTACGTTTTCCTGATGATGAAACTACTAGAATTATTGCACTTCCAGCCGTTTTGAATCGTGAACAAAAAATAGCTGGTATTAAGTGGATTGGCAGTAACCCTAAAAATATTCAGTATGGGATAGAAAGAGCATCTGCTACAATCATTCTTAATGATTATGAAACTAAATACCCATTAGCATGCTTAGAAGGCTCGGTAATTAGTAAAATGCGCACTAGTGCTTCCGCAGTAATTGCGGCAGAATATTTATCCAAAGAAAAAAGCAAAAACTTAGGAATAGTAGGATGTGGACCGATATCTAGTGGTATATTGGATATTTTAAAAATAAGATCTTTTGAGTTTGAAAAGATCTATATTTTCGACAAGGATGCCAAAAGAGCCTATAGTTTTATGGACTACCATTGTAATGGTACAGAGATAGTCATAGCAAAATCATATGAAGAGTTAATTAGGAATTCTGATTTAATAATTTTCAGTACTTCATCTATTAGTCCATATATACATAACATAGAATTCTTTGATCATAAGCCTCTGGTACTGCATATTTCCTTAAGAGATTTGGGATGCACTATTATAGAAAATTCAGATAATTTTGTCGATGATATAGAGCATGTACTCAATGCAAATACAAGCTTGGATTTAGTTTTTCGAAAACTTGCAAACAAAGATTTTATCAATGGGACGTTAGCAGATGTAATAAACAATAAAGTTCAAGTAAATTATAGTAAAACGCGTATTTTTTCTCCTATGGGCCTTGGTGTACTAGATCTTGCATTGGCATATTTTGTATTTGATATAGCTGTTACTACAAGATCCACCATAACTATCAAGAATTTTTTTAAGTCGAGTACTATAGACAACTTCAAAATGATTAACGATAGGTAATATATGAATCTTATTGTAAATATGGGAACTACAAATCAAGAACCCTCAATTGCATTGTCTAATATTTTTAATCAAGTTTGCACTAACTTTGATTGGTATAAAAATATGATTTTAAAGAGCAAATTTTATAAAACAAGGTTATTTACTGATTTGCCATTTATTAATTACAAAATTTTAAATCAATATTACTATAGTTTTTCACATCCAAATATTGAAGGTGGTACATGTTATACTACTTCAGGCACTACTTTAGGAGTCCGGAAAAAAATATTTTATTCTGCTACAGATGAAAAAGAATATATAAAACAACGAACAGAAATATTTAAAAATATTATCAAAAATGAAAATATACACACAGCTTGTGCAGATCTAGGAATAGGTCATGCATCATCTTCTGCAATGACTATTTTTGAAACTCTAGGCCTTAATTCAAAAATTATAAACCACTCATCTCCAATTTTAGAGCATATAAGAATACTCAATAAATATTTACCGGAACTTTTGTTTACTATGCCAGTGATTTTAGATAAATTAATTATTACAGGAGAGTTAGATATACATCCTAAAAAAATAGTTGTTCTTGGAGATGTTATTTCTACAAAGTGGAAAGAATATGTTGCAAGCTTTTTTAATATTTCAACATTAGATATCACTGATATTTATGGTAGTATCGAAGTCGGATCAATAGCATATGAATGTCATACTTGTGGATTATATCATTTTAGTAAAAATATTATTCCCGAAATTATTTCCATTAACAATAAAACGGGGATTTTGGTAATTACTTCAGTTACACGATCTTATTTTCCTGCAATTAGATATGTAACTGATGACGTGATAGAAGATTTTCAGAAAGTTACATGTAATAATACTAAGCATTTCGCTTTTAAAAAAATTCTTGGTAGAAATGCTAATGAATTAAAGCATGGAGAGAAACTTAGTCATTATGAAGTTAGCGAAACTATACATAATCATATACCAGGAGCTCTGTATGAGTGCTATAGTGAAGGCAATCTGATAATTAATATATACTCTAAGCATCAAAACAAAGAAGTTTTGGATTTTATAAAATCTGATCTTAAAAGGAATAACCCTTCCTTAAGTGAGATGATTAATGCTGGTTTAGTAGGAGATATTAAGATCTCATTCTTAAACACTTCGGATGAACTAGTACAACGCCACAAAAGGGTTTTTAATATTTTTAGCAATTTATGAGGTTTATCTTATGACTATTTTTATCAGCAATACACTTAAAGTATATTTAACACTATTAATAATTATATTTATCAACACTAATTCATTAGCGGAGGGAAATAAAATGAATCAATCAAATTATATCCATGGTGCTTATCAAGCTCAAGAGCAAAAGAGGTTGGAGCTTCAAGCATCGTTAATTAAAGAATTTATATGGCAAGATTTACGAAAAATTCTAAACAATTTCAGTTTAGCACAACAATATCCATTTTTAGAAATAGGATGCGGAGTTGCTGCTCAAACAATTGATCTTTTCGAAGCACTACCAGATAAATCACATATAACTGGTATAGACATAGATCCAGTACAAATTTCTATGGCAGAAACCAAAATGCAGTCTTATGCAAAATACAAAGGTCGTGTAACTTTTAGAGTAATGGATGCTACAGTTTTGGATTTGCCTGATAATGCTTTTAGTGGAGCATATATTTCATGGGTACTAGAACATATGTCTAGAGATAAAGCTCTTAAATTATTGAAAAATCTAAAAGCAGCAATAACGAATAATGGTATCATTGTAATAAATGAAACACATATGGATCCTGAAAAATCTTTAAAAATAGGAATTAAAGGTAATAGAGATATTTATCCACCATATACAAAAAGATTTATTCAAACAATGATCAAGGCTCAAGCAGAGCTTGAGGGTAATGCTAATTTTGGAGACGAACAAAATATGAGGACCTTTTTAGCTGAAGCATCATTAAGTGATATAGATTTTAAGAAAAAGATCGTGCACTTTGAAAGGAATAACCCTGCATTTGAGATTTTTGCACATCATGCAGTTAAATTGTTTGAAGGTGTGTTACCTGTTTTAATAAAAAATGGTACTTTCACTGATAAGGATTTTCAATATGTAAAAGAAGAAATTATGAATGCCGATTTTATACATTGGGAATTTGGACAAGCAGTAATATATGTAAATAAATAGAATTGTAGGTAATAGTATGAAATCCTTATATTGGAATCCTAAGTCGTATATTCAAAATTCTTCCCCTCAGTATCTTGAGGGAAAGAAAATAATAGAGTATCTAGGAAGTGAAAGGAACAAATCAATATTAGATATTGGATGTGGTACTGGACATTTGACTTATGAAATTGCATTACTAAGTAAAACAAATGCAATTACTGGTATTGATTCTTCTAAAGAGATGATCACGTACGCAAAGCAGCATTATAGTTACCCTAATTTAAATTTTCTTGAAATGAATGCACAACATATGAATTTTTTACCTAAAAAATTTGATTTTATTGTAAGTAATTTTTGTTTACATTGGGTAGAAGATAAACTATCGGCTTTTACAGGTATAAAAGATCATCTGAAATTCGATGGTAAAGTATTTCTTGTTATTCCATTGCATAATAAAAAAATGACCTATGTTAGAGAATATCTACTAAAAAATAGTAAGTGGAATAAATATTTTTCTAATTATATAAATCCTCATGTCTTTGTTCAAGATGACAATTATAAGAACTATATAATAAAAGCAGACCTACAAAATGTAAATTATAATATTGAGACAGGAAAAACTATTTTTGGAAATTTTGACAAATTTAAATCCTTTCTTAAAAATGTAAACCCATGTCTAGGCAAACTTTCTAATGAGCAAGATCGTGACGATTTTATCAATGATTTTATTAAATTATATATATTGGAGGAACCCCTGGATAGTAATAATAACTACGTAATGACTTATAGTTATGTGAAAATACAAAATCTCTGCCTACCATAGCATAGTTATAACTGATCTAATTGAATTTAGGCTTCATATAAGCATCAATTTTAATGTTGTCTCAGAGGATTACGAGTTGTATGTTAGATAGCATGATCTAGCGAAACGCATGCTATTTTTCTTTTTAAAACAAAAAAGACCTCTAGGATTAGTTTTAGAACAAACAATCTATCGAGGTCTTTCATGTAAATATTGTTTAAAATTTCTTTATTTTTTGGGTAGTAATCAATATTTGCAATAGCACTAATAAAAATATTATTAATCACTATCTGTAGTTGATTTTTATTGCTTATTTAATCTTAGGTGGCATCATAACATCTAGAGTTTGAGTTTTAAAGAAAAAATAAGAAAAAACCTATTTGACAAACACAGATGCGACAGGACCCAGAATTTGATAAAAAGAAAGACATATACAGCAAATATTTGCAAGAAATATCCGGGGTCAAGTTTACAATTCGTGAGACGGACATACTATCCTGCATTTTACATAGTAGAGGCGAAAAAAAGATAGCTGCACTGTTATCTATATCACCAAATACCGTTGCGACTCACAATCGTAATATTATGGTTAAGTTACGATGTAATTCAAAAGATCACATCATAGATTTCATTGAAAAGTCAGGTAAACTATTGCAAGTTAGGCAATATTATGTCCGCTTATTAATTCAAGCAGCTTTTGAAAGATACCTTCGTAAAATAGCAGCAATTAACCGACAAAATATAACTTGTTCTATCAATAATCTAGATCCTAATGCTCAAGAATTAACACATAGGGTTGAGCAATTACAAAGCGATCTAAGACTAGCTAACGTTTTTTTGAAAATAAATGCAAAAGAAGCTTCAGAGCAAAATTCACGTAACTTACATATTTATACTTCTGCGAATATAGAAGAAAAGATACCAGATGAATGGGTAGGGCTTTTATTTGACGACAATGTCAGCCCTTCGAAATTTCAGGTAAGAAATTTGGTAAATTTTGTCCTGGGGCAGAATTACTATTTTTCTGTATTTGACTTATTTGAGAAAATTATAAATAAACCAGAAATAACCAATATTAAAGAAGACTTTAGTAAAGAGTTTGTGGCACTTTTACCAGTTAAAGAAAATATCAATATTGCTCAGCAAGCCTCACGAAACGTAGAAGAGAGTATTATACTAAATTCAGTACTTCAAGCAGAAACAAAACTAAAGCTAATAAGTAAGTATATACCAAGCTATAAAGTCTTGTTATCTATATTTCTTATAACAACGTTATGCACTACTACCATATGGGCTTATCTATATAATAGTGAAACTAAAATAGTAGATAATAATACAAAATCCACTATACGTTCTGATTTGAACATACCTGTGGAATCCGTTTTACTCAAACGTTCAGATCTTATTAAAAAAATAGATAAAACATTTATTAAATCAAAAAATGGAATTAAAACTATAGTTATTGTAGGAGTTGTAGGTATAGGAGGAGTTGGTAAAACAACTATTGCACGTCAATATGGATTGGAATCAAAAACAAATGTTATTTGGGAATTAAATGCAGAGAGAAAACAAAGTTTAATAAATTCATTCCAAGACCTTGCTCATGTTTTAGCTAAAACTACTAATCGAAAACAAGAGCTTGAGTATGTCAGCGCTATTCAAAGCACAAAAGAAAAAGAAAAGGAATTATTGTCGCTAGTTAAATCATGGCTTAAGGAAGAGCCAAACTGGCTTTTGATTTATGACGACGTAGAAACTATTGGGATTATCAAAGATTATCTTCCGCAAGATCCTGAAGTTTGGGGAAATGGAAAAGTTATTATAACTACTAGAGACACCAATATCCAGAGTAGTGAATATATTGTACAAGAGAATGTAATTCAAATTGAGGAATTAAGTGATAACGAAAAACTAATACTATTTAGCAAAGTTCTTTACAATAGATCGCCGAGTAAGCTTTCATTAGATGAAAAAACCAAAGCTACAGAATTTTTGAAAAGCATACCACCTTTTCCTTTAGATATTTCAGCTGCTGCATGTTATTTAAAATCAACAAACACGTCATTTGATCAGTACTTAAAAAATTTACAAGCTCCTAACGTTGAATTTGAGAAGGTACAGGAATCTATGTTTAAAGAGAATGGTCATTATACTAAAACTCGTAATAATATTATCACGACCTCTTTGCAACATATCATGGATACTAATGAATCTTTTGTAGAGCTTGCGCTCTTTATTAGCTTATTAAACTTTCAAAACATTCCAAGAAGCTTACTAGAGAAATATAAAGGTAGTATTGTTATTGACGATTTTATATTTAACTTAAAGAAATATTCATTTATTACTAATGAGTCATCTTCTCCCATAGGGCAAACTTTTTCAATTCACAGCAGTACTCAATGGATAATCCGAGCTTATCTTACACAAAAGCTAAATTTAACCAAAAACAAAGAATTCTTATCACACATTGCTGATTTATTAGAACTGTATGTGAATGAATTACTAGATCAAGAAGACTATTTTAAATCTAACCTTTTGTTGGATCACTGCGAAACATTTTTAAGCCGTGATATTCTCACTGATGAGATTACTGAATCAATAGGTGTAGTACTTGGAGGAATATACTGTGAATTAGAGCAATATAACAAAACAACAGAACAATTACTTGAAAAAATTATTAAAAATTTAGAAAAACATGGTAATAAAAATACTGATAAAATAGCTTTATCTTTGTCATATTTAGGGGCTACAGCTAGGTATTTAGGAGATATTGAAAAAGGGAAAGATTTGCTTGAGAAAAGCATAGTGATTTATCAAACAAATCAAGAAAATTGTATTGGAAGTGCCAGAGCGATGTCGTATTTAGGAGATATTAATAGAATATTAGGAAACTATGATAAAGCTAAAAGCTTACTTGAGAAAAGCATAGCAATTTACCAACAAAATCATGCAAATCATAAAGGAGCTGCAAGAGCAATGATATATTTGGGAAAAGTATATAGAGATATTGGTAACTATAGCAAAGCTAAAGATGTGATAGAACAAAGCATAATAATTTATCAAAAACGCCAGGATGATATAAATACTGCTTTTTCTATTGCTTGCCTAGGAGATATCCAAAAAGAGCTTGGCAACTATGATAAAGCTGAAGCTTTATTAGAACAAAGCATAACTATTTATAATAGTTATCCGAAATCTAGCCCTTATAATATAGGTTGGACTTTATCTTATTTAGGAACAGTTTATGATATGTTGGGAGATTATAACAAGGCAAAAAATGCATTTGAGCAAAGTATCACAATTTATGAGAGATATTATGGAAAAAATGATCATATTAATATAGGCTGGATATTAACAAATTTAGGCAATGTTCATAGGGAGCTTGGAAACTATGATAAAGCTAAGGATTTGATAGAACATGGCTTCAAAATTCATAAGCTCTACTTTCACAAGGATCACCCTGATATTGGATGGAATTTGCTATATCTAGGAAAAGCATATAATAGCCTTGGAGACGATAAAAAAGCCAGAGCTTACCTCGAACAAAGTCTTGCAATATATAAAAAGCATTATGGTGAGTATCATATACAAATAGCTAGGGTATTAAGTGCTTTAGGAGAGAATTATCTTTTACAAACAAATACTTTAGAATATGCTGAAAATATAATTACTAAAGCTAAAGACATATTCCAGAAAGAAAAACATCCGGAAATAAGGATACCGTTGGAATTTTTAGGTGATTTATATTCAAAGAAAGCACAAATTGCAAAAAGTAGAAACGATATACAACTATTGGAAGATTTTAGAATGCAAAGCACTAATCACTTTAAACAAGCTTTAGAGTATGCTCAGACTTACCTTACGAAAGATTCAGCACATATCATTAGGCTGAATAAAAAATTAATGTTAATCTCCCACTACTATTGATACGCAAAAGTGAGGAGTTGATCTGACAGTTAGAAAATTAATTGTATAAGTGGTTAGTGATTTATAGAGGTGTAGCTCAGTTGGTTAGAGCAGTACGTTAACATCGTAAAGGTCGGCGGTTCGACCCCCCCCCACCTCTACCATATTTTTTGATGTCCATTCTTGGTAGATAGTAAATAGAAAATTCTTGAGACATAGGTTACACTTTAGTTATTTGGAGGTGGTTCAAATGACATAGAAGAAGTGTAATGTTATGGACGAGAGGCTAAAATTCGTAGCTAGGTTATTAGAAGGCGAGAAGATTTCCAATGATACCACTACCAGCTATTAGTACGGTACATACTGTACTAGATAGAAATGGTATGACAAAACAAAAATCAAGGCATTATAAGCCTCAAAGAACTAATCTTTGTGATGTTTCAAACCCAAATCAGTTGTGGTGTGTTGATTATAAACGCCAGTTTAGGATTGTATCTTGGATTTAGAGTATCCATTCCATGATAAAACAATTATAGTAACAAGTTGCGGTAGAATTATATGTTGGCAGAAAGAAAATCAACTTAAGTACTGTGTTTGCAGGGTAAAAAGTAGGAATCAGGAAAGTAGAAGATAAAATTTGGCTTGTATCATTTATGAACTTTGATATAGGATATTTTGATGAGGATTCTTGTAGAGTAGAACATTTAGATAACTCATTCAACTCTAAAGTGTTACCTATGTCCTTGGAATAATCTGTAACTTATGTCTCGATAAAGACATGAATTGCTATAACAATATATTGCTAAGAAATAAATGGATAGATATAACTCACAAGAAATCATAAACAAATATAATCTTATTTCTCATAAAGACAGTAAGCATATTTTGGAAATGATAAGAAACGGTGAGGAAATAAAATTCCAGTCATTACCTAACTATGTTAATGTAAGTAAATTGCAGTTTCTTAGGGAGGTATATCAACAGAAGATAATTGAGTTAAAAAAACTAGGTAGGTTTAAAAAGTATCCTAAAAATCTTCCGTTTTATTATATAATAAAGGATAGGTTCCCTTCTTTTACATGGGAAATTGACGATAACATAAAATCTAGTTTTAAAATTAGGGTTCCACGTGTTGAAAATCTTAGACCTTCTTTAATGTCTTTGCTTATTAATGATAATATTGCAAAAGACATTACGTCAGACCATAAATATACGTGTATAAGAAGATTGCCAGATAAAGTAGCCGAAAATATGGAGCATTTATTGAAAGAAATTCATGCTGTATACCCGGATAATAACGACATGGAAGGCATTATATCGTGGCTACTAAAAGGGTTAGCTGGGGCTAAGTTAACAATGTTTTCCCCAGCGTGTCCAGACTATTCTAAAAAAAGAACAGATGATAAAATTTGTCGTTATATACATACTTTCAGTGAACTTGGTTCAAATATAGGATTAATCGCTCAAAGAATCTTAGATGCACTTCCGATTTTTGATAAATTCTTTAAGAAATACAATATAAGCGTTAAATATATAATTGCTACAGGGGATTTTGAAGCTTATGTAAAGTCTAATTTAGAAAGGTTAAACATAACAACCCAAGAATTCCTATCTAAGCTTAAAGGTAGCAATGATTTGATAAGAAAAGCTAGCAAAGTACCTATTGACGTTTTTATGTTTACTGATCTTTGTGGTGGTTATGATAAATGGATAGTGTACTATAGCAAATATATTGGAATGTTTGAAAAAGGTTGTTATGGTAAAACAAATTTAAATAAAAACAGTTTATTTAATATAATTAAAGCACGTAAAGCTTTGTATGATAGATGGACTGGCAAAAAATCTGAATTAGGAGATTACTTACCACAGCTTCTAGGACAAGGAGCAGAGTATGCTTCTATGGGAGAGATTATAAGTAAAAAATATACTGATTGTTTAATTTTGGGGGCTGACCACTCTGTAATGTCTCCATTTTATAATATTAATCAAATAATACCAACATTGTATTTAAAACGCTTTTATAACTAATAAGAGAACAGATCAAAGTGAGGTATCCTTGTAAAACTGAAGATAAAAATGAGCAAAAAAAACTAATTATTTGCAGTTGTGTTGCTAATACTTTCGAATGGTATGATTACTCACTGTTTGGAAATTTTGCATCTATAATAGGTATAAAATATTTCCCTAATCAAGATTTAAACTCTTCATTTCTTATAGCGTTGTTAGTATTTGCAGCCGGTTATTTAATGCGTCCACTTGGCGGGTTATTTTTTGGCGTCTTAGGTGACAAATTCGGAAGGAAAATATCTTTATCAACTTCTCTAATTTTCATGTCACTACCAACAATACTGATTGGCCTACTTCCAACATATGAAAGTATAGGAAAAGCTGCATCTGTTCTTATTATAGTTATGAGAATGCTCCAAGGTATTTCAATGGGAGGTGTACTGACTGGCTCGATCCTATTTCTAATTGAAAATACAGATAAAAAAAATAGAGGTTTAATGGGTAGTATTCCTATGGCAAGTATTTGTTTAGGAATACTACTTGGTACAATAGTTTCATTGTTATCAAGAAAAATATTTAGCGTAGAAGATTTTGACTCCTGGGGATGGAGAATTCCATTCATAATAAGTATTGTAAATTTATTTATTGGGCTTTACATCAAAAAATATACTAACGAAACTGCAATATTTACTAAAATGCAAAAAAACGGAGAAATAAGTATCTCTCCGCTAAGGTTTGCAGTGAAGAATTATTGGTTTGATATGCTAGTCTCAATTATGATAAGTTCTACAGGAACTATAATGTTCTATTTTCAAGCAATATATCTACCAAATTATCTAAAATTAACAAGAAATTTTAGCTTTAGTGAAGTCGATTCACTAAGCATAGTTTCTAATATCACTATGGCAATTGTATGTATATTGTCTGGAAAAATCGGTGATATCATTGGAAAAAGAAATATCATTGCTTTGATAATAATTACAAATTGCTGTATAATCTTTCTTCTAACCAATAATTTTCAATTTGGAAATTGGATATCTATATACGTTTCACAAATTATTCTCGGTGGACTTATAGCTTTTTATATGGGACCTGAACCCGCTCTTCAGGCTGAGTTTTATCCATCTGCTATAAGATCAACAGCTATAGCGTTATCATATAACATGGGTGCAAGCATCTTTGGTGGGACATCCCCATTTATAATGGCATATTTAAATACTCAAACCTTAAATTTAAGAGGGGGTGCATATTATATAATTATTGCTTCTTTTTTTAGTCTATTAGGTCTTTATTTTTATAAAAATAGGTTTGAAGAAAAACTGTGAATGACGACAAGCTTTAGTCAGTCAGCCATTAAGTGAGGCTTTAATGAACTGGGTCTGTCGCATGTGTTTCCAAGCAATATAGGTTTGGTATAATTTAGCAAAAAGTGTTTTAGAAATACCATTCAATATATCGACTAAACCGTTAAAATATTTCGAAAGATTTTGCTCTTCACTGAGCAGTGTCGACATTTAAATAGTTTTATGATATAAGTATGGCATCAACAAAGAGAGTAATTGTATGTTATACGACTTAAGGGATGATCAATGGGAAGCGATCAGGGAAAGTCTGCCTGGCAAGGAAAGGGATAGCGGAAGGAGCGCAGAAGATAATAGAGGTTTTATCAGAGCTGTGATGTGGGTAGCTAGGACTGGTACGCCATGGATGGCATTATCGAAGGAATATGGGAAGTGGTCTGTGCATAAGAGGTTTATGAGGTGGGCAAGGTCTGGTGTATGGCAGATGATATTTAACACTCTTGCAATAGATACAGACAATGAGTGGTTATTTTTAGACTCAACAATCATCAGAGCGTATCAGCACGCAGCTGGTGCCAAAATATAGAAACTGGTATGCAAGGACAAGAGCTAGTAAGGTCTAAAGGTGGGTTTAGTAGTAAAATGCACGCTGCATGCGATGCACTTGGAAATCCTGTAAAGTTTTTTATTACTGCGGGCCAGAGATCTGATTATATCAAAGCTTTAGACTTCATAGAGAAGAAAGAGATGGAAGTGCGGATAAAGGTTATGATGCTGATTATATAGTAGAGGCAACAGAGACTATTGGTGCAATAGCGATTATACCACCGAGATCAAGAAGAAAAAATCCTAGAGAATACGATAAAGACTTGTACAAAGAGCGTAACTTAATTGAAAGAATGTTCAATAAACTTAAGAATTTTAGACGGGCAGCAACCAGATACGGCAAACTCGACATCTCCTACCTAAGCTTCGTTCTCCTCGCAGGAATCTATCTATGGCTAAAATAAATGTCGACACTGCCTAGCGGAAGAGTGCCACCTTACCTACATACTGAATTAATTAAGGAAATTTAAAAATGTTAGATGCTGATTTATTATTTTCATTAAAACCTAGGTCTGAATCTGATGACAACAAGTTTTTTAAAGATAGAATATCTGAAGCGTATTCAGCCACATATGGTAAATGGTTTGAAGGCTTTTTTTGGAATTATGGATTGTATGATGAAAAGTTAGAGAATGAAATAAAGGGTTTGTTACCGGGATGGCCATATAAAGATTACTATTCTGAGCTTTTATACTATTATGCAATAAACAATATTGTTATTTTGATTGATCATACACAGCAATTAAGGCTTTTAGAAGTAGGCTGTTCATGGGGTGGTGGGTTAAACTTTATTTCTCGAATTTTTAAGTTTTATGTTATGCATGGAATAGATATTTCAGATGACAGTATAAATACTGCCAATGCCTTATATAGTAGACCTCCGTATCTTAAGTTTAGTTTAGGAGATGCAGAAAACATGCCTTTTAACGATAATTCATTTGATATTGTACTTAATGTGGAAAGTGCACATCATTATAGTGATCTCGAAAAATTTATTAGTGAGGTAGAAAGAGTACTATCTAGTGGTGGTTGGTTCTGCCTGGCAGATATATTTACAGCAGAAAGATACCGTAGGCTAACAAATATTTTAAAAACTAGTACCAAGCTTAAACTGGTTAGGTACGACAACATATCTAAACAAGTAAAAGAAGCAATAAATAAAAGAATTAATAATGTTAGTAGTCAGTTTAATCAAATTATAAGAGGAAAATCAAAAATATTTAATTTCGATGAGATTAAGGCTAGAGAGCTATGGAATGGAATGTATGGAGCTGGATTTCTAGACAATCACAAAATGCCGCTCCAAGAAAAGAAAAAAAGGCTAGAAAATAAAACTATGCCAGATAATTTTTCATATTTTTTATTGCAAAAATTGTAACGTTACTTGTTTCAATTCTGGGTAGCCGGACATAAAGAATTAATTTTTTAATAGTGATTTTGAGATAGGTTGCCTCGATTTGGGTGTGCTTTTATTTTATAGTGTCAAATTGGAGATGTTGGCATAAGATAAAATAAACTAGGGCTATCCAGTTTAAGATTTGCATGAAGTTAAAAGTAACGTCAATATACTAATTGGTAATATAAGACTTGGCCATAACCGGGGTTAATTAGTAATTTTTAATATAAAAGCCAACAAAAAAAGTAATAAAACAACGAAAGGAGTTAATTCATGCTTTATATGAATTATAAAAATATCTTGAAATCGATATTGGTTATTTATTAAGTGTTTGTATGTTAGAAATATCGGAAGACATATATAAGTGATCAAAAAAAATCCTCCTAGGCATAGTGTGATATTCTCTATAGGATATGGGAGATCATATACTAGGCCTAAAGCTAAGGAATGTGTACTGTGATGGGGTCTGTCTATTTAATTGTGTAAATAAGTTTTGGGTCATTTAAATTCTGCCTTCAAATTTGATTGAAAAATGGGCCATAGTTTCATTCCAATTTTGGATAGGCATAGTCCATTTTCGCGTAATGGGACTGTTTAGAAAGTTAAGAATTAGTTTTAGGTTTATAAGTCTTATTATATAATGGTTTTATGGTAATAATTATTGGGTTTTTGAGATGGAGAAAGCTATTAATAAACAAAAGAGTCTGTTAGAGCCGAGTGTAGATGAGCTAGTTAGGAAGAATCATCCATACAGGAAGTTGTTATCGATAGTAGATTTTGGAAGTTTAACGCGTGGTCTACAGTCATTGCTTTGTAGGAAGCATGGACGTCCTGGATATAATTTAGAGTCAGGTTTTAAGGCTCTTATTTTGCAATGGATGGAAGATTTGTCAGATAGAGAGCTGGAGAGGTATCTTCAAGAAAATACAGCGGGCAAGTTATTTTGTAGCTTTAGCTTATCCGAGAAGACTCCTGACCATAGTTATTTTTGCGAGTTACGCAGGAGAGTTGGTACAGAGAAACTAGCTAAGCTCTTCAATAAATTCGGAGATAAGCTAATGGAGAAAGGGTTAGTTTCTAATGCATTTACGTTTGTAGATGCATCTAAAATGATATCCAAATTCTGTACCTCAGACAAGTATCGAACAACTGCTTAAAGCTAAGGAGATCTCTGGTAGCATTAAAAAATTGTACGCGCAACCTTGATCAATAGTTATTCTCGCACATATAGAACGAGAATTTTTGAAATGATCAATAACCTAGAATTTCATTCAAACAATAAGGATTTTCTAGAAGCAATTAAATTTATCAAAAAATATCAAGATAGAAAATCAGAGTTTTATCCACTAGAAGATAAAATCCATCTAAACACCATAATAAGCAAACAAGAGCAGAAGCTAATTTTCAAAAAAGATGAGAGTGGAAATTTAAGGGTTTCAAGAAAGGATTATGAGTGTGCTATTTTAAAGCTACTCCGTACTAAATTGAGTCACAAAGAAGTTTGGGTTCAATGTTCTTTAGTGTATCGTAATCCAGAAGAAGACTTACCAAAAGATTTTGAAGAGAAGAGAGAAGAATACTATCAAAAACTTGGATTACCACTTTCTGCTGATAGTTTTATTGGGATTCTTCAAGAAAAGATGAGACAAAGGTTAAAGCAATTTGATCAAGGTTTACCAAAAAATAAATATGTTGAATTAGTTATAAAAGCTGGTAATCCATGGATTAAACTGAGCCCTTTAGAAAAACAACAAGAGCCCAAGAATCTTACGAAGCTAAAAGCTACTGTTTTAAAAAAGTTTGGAGTCATTGGACTTCTTGATATTTTAAAAGAAGTTGATTTAAGAGAAGGTATCACTGAATGTTTTAATACAGCAGGGAATCGTGAAATCTTAGATAAAGAGACAGTCCGCAAGCGTTTGCTTCTATGTCTGTTTAGTATAGGTAGTAATACAGGATTAACAAGAGTTAGCGCTGCTTCAAAAGGTCTTGCAAGCTTTGAAGAGTTAAGGCACATCAGAAATTTCTTTTTAAACAAAGATGATTTACGTGAGGCTATCAATAAAGTAGTTGATGGAACGTTCAGAATTAGAAATCCTAAAATCTGGGGCACAGCCACAACGGCTTGTGGATCAGATTCAACCCAAAGAAATGCCTATGATCAGAACCTAATGACTCAATGGGGAGCTCACTATAAAGCATCTGGTGTTATGATTTACTGGCATGTCAACACTCAATCTATTTGTATTTATTCGCAATTAAAGACGTGCACTTCATCAGAAGTTGCTTCAATGCTAGAGGGTATTATTAGCCATAATACAGATATGGAAATTGAGACTCAATATGTGGACAGTCATGGTAAAAGCCAACTTGGATCTTGACTTTGGGAAGGGATTGGCTGCAAGTGGTATAGAAGTGGGGTTTTTGGTTCTAAGAGGCACTACATTTATTCTATATGCCTAAATCTTTTTGGCCATTTGATACCAAGTGATTGATATATTGGTATGAGATTTAAAGGTGGGTCTTCGAGAATATGGTAACTTTGCCCCTCGTTTGTAGTTATATTAACTACTTTCATCTTCATTAAATCAGTATGTAACACTTCTAATGGTAGATATTTGCCTGATAATTTAAGATTAAATTCTACAAATCTTAGTATAGATAATGCTATATAACATATAGCAAAGTGAGCCTTAATTCTCTTAACACTCCAATGGAACACTGGCCTTATCTCTAAATTATTCTTAGCAATGCGAAAGCTTTGTTCTATCTGCCATAACCCCTTGTAATAACCCAATAATTCAGCTGGAGTAGCATCATCAATATTTGTTCTTATCCCAAAAAATCCATCAAATTTCTCCGCTAATTTTATTTTAGATTCATCAAGCTCTATCTTGCTTCCTTGTGTAACTTTTACATAGCTTTTCTTTAAAATACCAGTAAGCTTACTTTTAGCCGTAGTACCAAGATGCTTTTCTATCTTCTCAATATTTTCTAGCCTATCATTCAGATCTTTCCTTGCTCGTAATGTACTGTGATAACATATAAGCTTGTTACAACCAGAGGACTTAGTTTCATTGCCATCAGCTAAAATACCTACATCCAAGCTTACACCTGACTCATCATCATTAGAAATAGTATTTTTCTTTTTTTCATCAAGATCTATTACTTTTGATGTAATAAGATCTACTACTTCCCCATCTTTATTTGTTGCTTCATGTGTAATGTTATAATCTCTATTGTCTAAAATAAGATCCTTAATTTCCTTGTTTATATTCTTTATCCTAGCAGAAATAACATATTTAAAATTAAGCTCCTCTAGTTCATTTAAATTAATATTGTTCATTAATGCACTATCAGCTACTAACACTACATTCCTAATCTCGTACTTATCACGCATTTTTGTTAGCACGGGGATTAAAGTATGGCCCTCATGTGTATTTCCTGGAAATATCTCATACCCAATAGGTAAACCATCATGCGTAACTATCATAGCAAGCATAACTTGTACATGTCGATGCTTACCATCCTTAGAAAAACCAAAGTCTCTAACTATATCCTGCGAATTAGTTTCAAAGTAAATAGTAGTAAGATCATAAAATAAAACATCTACTGATCCTGGCTTAGATTTACTTGCCAAAAGACTTTGAGTTTTTTTATAAATAATATGCTTAGTTTGTTCGATGAGTAGATCATCAAGGTGATCCATCATTTTGTAGATATTATCTAATTTTAGATCTAGACCAAATGTTTCTGCAACAGCTGCGGTTTTTCTTTTACTAGCTGGCTCTGCAATTCGCATAATAGTAAGATCTCTCAGTATAGAGAAATGCTTTGGTCTAAGATTTAAATTCAAGAATGTAGAATTAAACATCTGTCCGTATATATCAGAGAATCCACGTGTTATAGATTTGCAGCTGTGTATATCTGTAGCTGCTGATATAGTAAGAGGTTTTAGAGAGAGATTCCGTGATTCAAGCTTCAATTTATAATCTTGAGCATTTTTAGTAAAAGCAAGAATCTCATCCGGATTAGCACTAGCTCCAAAGTTTTTTATTACTCGTGATACAGGGTTTTTCTTTCCTGGTACTCGTATATTCATAATCAGTACAACAGAAGAAGTACCACCTTTGTTTTGTTTGACTCTGATAAACATAAAGACTCAATTATCTGCTAAGTTGTTAACAACCATACTACCATTAACTTTAGTGCATTGCAATACCTACCTACGAGGCACTACAAACATAATATAAAAATAACCACCTAAGTGGCATAAATACAACCATTGCAGAACTCTTACTCCTATGATTCCTTCCAAAGTCAAGAATATGTGGACAGTCATGGTAAAAGCCAACTTGGATTTGCATTGAGCTATTTTTTGGGATTTGACCTTTTACCTCGCTTCAAAGAAATTGGAACTCAAAAATTATATTTGCCTGACCATGATGATATGAGGATGAAGAATATTCAACCAATTATTGCAAGAGTTATTGACTGGCAATTAATCAGAGAACAATACGATGAGATGGTAAAACATGCTGTTGCATTAAAAATTGGTACTGCTAACGGTGATGCTATCATTAGAAAATTTGCTAGAAGCAATTATCAGCATCCAACCTTTAAAGCAATAATTGAGTTAGGAAAGGCTGTTCAAACAATTTTTTTATGTCGTTTTTTAGGTTCTATAGAGTTACGTCAAGAGATTCATTCAGATTTTAATGTTGTAGAAAATTGGAATGGTGCTAATGACTTTATCTATTTTGGTCAAGGTGGTGAAATTACATCAAACAGACGTGAAGATCAGGAAGTTTCGATGTTATGTCTTCATTTATTACAGGTATCAATTACATACCTCAATACACTGCTTGTTGAAAACGTCTTAGATGAAAATTCTTTATTCGAAAGCTTAGCTGCAGAAGATTTACGAGGATTGACTCCACTATTTTACTCACATATTAACCCATACGGAACTTTTGAGCTTGATCTTGCAGAGCGGTTACATATTTCACTAAACATGGAGAATACTAATGCGTACACCAACTAGAGAAATTGTCAAAAAAATTGCAGAAATTTTACAAAATGAACATCATGATTATATTTATTTACGTGATCTTTTTAAAAAAATAAGGCAAGAATTTGAAGTAGCAGTATCAACAGCACCTAAACGCTTGCCTTATATCCCCACAGAAGATGAACTCAAGCGATATTATGAAGTTGTATGGCAAGCAAGAGATATCAAACACATGGTTTTAATCAAAACACTCATTTATACAGGTGTGAAGGTCCAAGAACTCGTTAATATCAAAATTGATGATATTGATTTTGATAAATGTCAGATTAGAATCAATCATGAAAAAGAAAAAAAAGACCGGATTGTATTATTTCCCTAGAGTTTTCGTGAAATTTTTATGATGTACGTTAAAGCAGAATCACAACATGGAAAGATATATTTGTTTGAATCAAATCGCAAGATGGCATTTACCACAAGAGGGATAAGAAAGATTTTAGCAAATTATTCAAAAGAAGCTGGTATGCAGCAATCATTATCACCAAATAAATTAAGACATTTCTTGCTTAATTGGTTAAAGAAGCAAGGTATTGATGATAGTTTAATTCAACCATACTCTGGGCATAAGAGTAGGCAATCTCTTGAGATTTATTCAAAAGCTTCTCTTGTTAATGCTCAAAAAGTATATAGTAAAGCTATTAAAAAATTTCCAATATAACAACATTGTTAAAATGACAACTACATATTTAAATGAGTACTTATGTTGTCCTAAAATGGGTCCTACCTACACAGTAGGCCTATTAGTTTACCACTGCTATTCATATAAGTATTTTATTAATTTATACAAATTTTATGAGAGTTTATTCATACTGCTTTTAGATAATCTTTATTAGCGTAATCTATAATTTTTTGATCAAATGTAATTAAATGTGAATCTGTAAATCTACATGTGGATATTATCATTCTATCTGCTAGATCTTTATGTTCATAATGAGGTAATGTAGTTGATTCAATAAGCGATATATTTAGTTCAAGTAAATTTAATCCTGAGATTTTTAATACTCTTTCTACCCATTCATTACGCCCAATAGAAAATACTATTTTAGCTTTAGCACTAAGCATTGCGATTTCCCAGATAGAAATAGCTGAGATATAAAGATTATTATTTTGTTTTACTCTATCAATAAGCTCTATATATTCTTGTGTTAAATTGATACCTTCTAAATACCACACAAAAACATGTGTATCTAATATTAACTTTGATATGAGTGTCTTTGATTTATTATTATTGTTAATAGTAGGCATGTGATTTCCTAAATCTTCTATTTCTATGTTACTTCTCATTATTCACTTCCCAGTAATCTGATGTATCAAAATTAATAATATCGCCATTGATTTTTATATGTCCTTTCATAAAAACAAACGGGCTTTTTTCTTTCTGATCAGTTTGATTTTCTAAAGGACAACTCTAGCAATTGGAATTTTTCTTTTTGTAATCACAAAAGAACTATGTTTGTTTTTGACTTCATCTTCAAGACTTAAAAAATGTTTTTTAAAGTCACTAGCAGATATTTCGTTTTTTATAGCAGTCATATTACTATTTCTTATTATTTATAATAGTATTTTATTACTGCATATAAAACTATTAGGTCAACTAAATTAAATAACAGGTCATAATGTTCTAGTAATAAAGGTATATAATATCAAATTAGAGTCTACGAGATGATATCAGAGGTGTCAAACACTATCAAAATGGAGGTTTTGGATAAGTTGATAGAGGGCTTGCAAAGATATAGTAATTCAGCTTTGGTTACATACATTGTTGTATATTCAAATTAAATCACCATAATATATCTCTTATCATCAATACCAAAATCCCCAATTTATTTACGGATGAGTAATTAAGCACAGATAACGATTCTTAACTTTTTGTCTTAGTTTTAGGTAGTAATTGCAAAGTGATTATAGTTTTTGTCGTAACAAATTCTTGTTTTTTCCCTAATTGATCAAATTGAATCATGTCTTTTCCCAGGGTTTCCTTATAAAGGCTACGATCGGCATATTTTATAGCACCACTTGAAGGAGGACGAAGTACATATCCTTCTTTACTCGTACCATTTAAATAATAGTTACAGAATTTTTCTAAATAGCTTAATAACTGCTCTGTTGTATAGTAAAAGTAATATTCCTCACCTTCTCTATGGAGAAAATTAAATGATTCAATGGGCATATCTTTTCCTGCAACCATTTCAGGGAAATGACTGTATATGATTGGTGATAACTTGGCATCCACATAAATAGAATTTTTAGAGATTGTGTATAAGTCTGGAGAGATATTATTTATACCAAAAAATTCCATTAATTTATTATAATTCAACTTTTTAGTTATATGAATATATAGTCCTTCCTCAACTATTCTATCTATTTTTGTTTTTTCTAATTGAAGCTCTGCGATATCCTCCTTTGTAAGGTTTTTGTCAAAATTTATCCCTAAATCTTTCGTATAAGCTTTCAAGCAATATTTTGCTGATTTTGGGGTTATACTTTCTAGACTGGAACCTAATTGAATTTGTGCTTCATTTACAAAGTGTATAGGATAAAAATCTTTTACAAACAGGATGTAATGACGTTGTAGCTCACTTAACAAACGTCTTGGTGCATCAATAGTGATATCCTGATTAAAATCTATAACTTTAGTTGGTAATGAAAAAAATTTTAAAAAACTTAAATTAATTGGGGTAGAATAATTTTTTAGATATAATGTAATATTTAATTTATTCTGATAATCAAAGTTTGGTTTAATAGATTTGCCATACATGTCAACCATTTTTGTAAGTTTATTATCCAAAAATTTTGGCAAAAATAATATAGCAAATTTTTTTGCAAAATCAGAAGTAAGTACTAAGCTATTTATTGTATCTGGGTCATTTTGTAGTGTAGGATCTCTATAAATTAAAAAACCATTTTTTTCCAATACTCTCACAGATTCTAAGAAAAATCTATCTATCGAAGTTTTTATAGGTACATATGAGTATACTTCATGGAGTATTGCAGAGGCATTAATAGCCTTAACAGAATTATCAGGTATTTTATTCATCTCAGTAGCATCCATTTTTGTAAGAGATAGTTTAATTGACGAATGATCATCTAAATCAAGAAGTGTAGGATACATTTTTGCTATTTCAGCGAGAGTTTTATATTCTAAATCTGCAGCTATTAACTTCACATTTCCTATATTATTATGTGATATATTGTCAATAATATGTGGTATAGTATCTCTTCCTGAACCAATATCTAAATAAGTTCCTTGCTTATTGTTTTTTATTATATTAATAAAATTATCTGACTTTTCTAACTGATTACCACTTATTTGTTTTAGATATGTGTTTAACTCAGAACTTTTATGGTCTACAGAAGCATAAGCAGTATTTAATATTAATAATGTTACTATAATTATTTTTACTATTCTAAATAAATTTTTATATATGCGATATTCTATCTTTCGACTATGTAGATATTTATTAACCCATATATCACTAAAAAACTCTTTACCTTCTCCTAAAGTTAGTAAACTATTGCTTATTATACGTAACATTTTGCACCTCATGATTATGTAGTATAGTATGGAGACAAATTTGTGCTTCCATACTCCTATGAATACAAGCAGCATTAACCTACTACAATTATGTAAAATGACTTAAAGTTTACCATTAATGGAAACTCCCTATATACATCAAATTTCTTGCTAGTATGTAGGGCTTGACTATACTAACTGTGCCGTGAGTAACATCACTACTTATTAATCTATGGTTTATGTTGTGGATTTATTAGACTTTAAAAATATTGAATTATATTATGATCAGCTGCGGTTAAAGCATGCATACAATATACAATTTACAAAAAGAGAAATTGATATCATTGCCTGTATTTTAAATGGTAGAACTTCACATAAAGAAATTGCTTCTTTACTTTTTATTACACCGAAAACTATTGAAACAAATAAAAGTAATATTAATAGAAAAATACGCAATGCTACTCATAAAAGCATTAGAGATTTCCTAGAAGAATCTCCCAATTATAACAAAGTAAAAAGCCATTATAAATTTTTACTTAATCAATATAATTTTGAATATGCTTTATCCAAAATTAATCATTTGATTAAAAAGAAAGGATCAATAGATAAGCAGATATGTTTTATCCATGTCAACAAATATAATATTTGCTGTAGAAAAATACAAAAACTTATAGGCCACCTAAAAGCATCAGGGCTACCTATTGTTAATCAAAATCTATCAGAATTTAAAGAACAAAAAGATGATGTAAAATATAAACATTTAATATTCACTTTTTCTGATTCATGTATTCAAGAAAGAGATGATTTAATTTTTACCTCAATCAAAAATTTGATACTTAGAAAAAATAAAATTACTTTCTTATTGTTCGAAGACAATATGAATAATTCGCTAACATTGTTAGAGACTTTAAAAATAGAACGCGATCATAAAAATATATTTATATTTCATGAAGACTATTATATATCTTTTTTTAAATTTTTGGATCTAACATGTGTGGACATTATAGATTCTCAAATTAAGGAGCTTGTAGCATCTTTTCAGGAAAAATATAAAAACAGTAGCATGTTGTTTAATGTTTCTGATGAAGAGAATATTTCTAAAATTGATGGCATATCTAAACATGCTAACCCAATAAGATGGTTTTCTAATAATAAAAATATTAAAATATTCTTTTTTATATGTTTAATAATTACCGTACTATTAGCAGCAATAATAACAAATAATAAACCCCAAAATTATGTAAATAATCAATCTCCAGTTTATGCCAATACAAGCTCTTCAATATCTCCGTGGAATGCACCATATATGCCTGTGTATTTTGTTGAGAGAAAAAAGCTAAAAAATATTATACTTAGCGTACTAGATGGAAAAATTAAAGATCATCCAAGGGTCATAGGAATATATGGTTTGGAAGGGGTAGGAAAGACATATTTAGCTTTAGATATGATATATCATACCCCTAAGAATTATAGCTTCAAAGGATGGTTTTCAGCACAAGATGAAGATAAACTTAAAGCTGATTTTTTTAAATTAGGCAACGAACTAAATTTATTTAGAGATAATATTACTGAAGAACACAAAATATCAATAGTAAAAAATTGGATGAATACTCAAGAAAATTTATTATTAATATTTGACAATGTAGCAAATATAGACATTGTAGAGCGATATTTACCACAAACGGGAAATATAATAATAACATCTAGAAATAATAAAATACCAAATGCTATAGAAATAGATGTTATGGAAGAAGAAGAGGCTGTAACATTACTACAGAATTTGATATCTATTTCTAAGTGTGATGATAAATGCTCCACTTTAGTGAAAAGAGTGGATTACTTACCTCTTGCTGTATCACAAGCGTCTTCATACATAGCACAAAATAACATAACTATTGATAAGTACATAGAATTATACGATGATGCTCAAGATGTGCTTCTTGCTAGTAATTTTATGCCTATAGCAGAGAAGCATATGCCAGTATATATTACATGGAATCTTACATTAGAAGAGATTGCCTCTAAAGATACGACAGGGAAAGCTCTTGAATTATTATACCTTATATCCTTTTGCCATTTTGTCGATATTCCTAAGGTTTTACTATTAGACTATCTATATGGATCGGTAAATAATAGAACTGAAATAGCACTTAATACAATAATAGCTTTTTTACGGCAATATTCTTTAATCAAAATCACAAGAGATACAGTTGCGATTCATCAGTTAGTGCAAAATTGTATCAGGTCAAACCTTACATTAGAACAGAAAAAAATTATTCTTAAAAAAAGTATAGAGAGTATAAAAAAAATATACCCTCTTAATAACAAAAAATCCACTGACTATGAAACATTAAGTGCATTATTACCTCAAATGGAAGCTATTTGTAGCTACGCTAAAAACTACTTGAATCAAGAGCATATTGTAGAATTAATAAAGTATATATCTAATACTTATTATAAACTGGGAGATTATGACAAAGCAAAAGAATTATTAGAAGAGAATCTTGCTATTCAAAAAGCTTATTATAAGAACCAAAAGCATATAGAAATATCTTTTACAATTAAACGTTTAGGAGCAGTATACGTAGAATTAGGTAACTATAGTAAAGCTAAAGAACTATTAGAAGAAGCTCTTGCGATTCAAGAAAATTGCTATGGAAATCGCATGCATATAGAAGTAGTAAGTACATTAAAATGGTTAGCAATAGCAACTTATAAACAAGGAGATTATACCAAAGCTAAAATTTTACTAGAAGAAGCTCTTGCAATTCAGGAAAGATATTATGGGAAGCAAAAACATATAAGTACAACATTTATAGCCAGACGTTTAGGTAAAGTATACTTGTGGTTAGGGGAATACGAAAAAGCAAAAGAATTATTAAAGGAAACTCTGACTATTCAAGAGGAATATTATGGTACACATAATCATATCGAAATATCATTTACAATAAAGCGTTTAGGATCTGCATATTTGTGGCTAGGAAAATATATAAAGGCAAAAGAATTATTAGAAGAAGCTCTTGCAATTCAGGAAAGATATTATGGTAGACGTAATCATATCGAAATTGCTTCAACTATGAACTGGGTAGCTTCTGCATATTTTCGTTTAGGAAATTATAAGGCAGCAAAAACATTATTGGAAGAAGCTTTTGAGATTCAAGAAAATTATTATGGAGTACGAAATCATATTGAAATATCATTTACATTAAGGCGTTTAGGCTCAATTTATTTGAGTTTCGCACATTATCAAAAAGCAAAAGAATTATTGGAAGAAGCTCTTGCGATTCAAGAAAAATATTATGGACATCGTAATCATATAGAGACATTGTTTATTCTTAAAGATTTAGGTGCGACATATTTTAATTTAGGAGAATATGTTAAAGCAAAACAATTTTTTGAGGAGGCTTTAGTAGCTCAAGAAAATTATTATCATACAAAAAACAATATACAAATTGCTTATACCTTAAGATGGTTAGGCAAAATATATTTATCTTTGGGCAAAGATAAGAAAGCTAAAGAACTATTAGAAGAAGCTCTTTCCATTCAAGAAAGAAATTATGATCTTAATCATCCAGAAATTGCGAATTCTCTCGCCGAGATAGCATATTTTGAGCATAATGTTAATAATAATAATGAATATGCATTAGATTTAATAGACCGTGCTAGTCATATTTTGGAGAGTAACACGGAGCTTGATCCGCAGCATAGTTATATAAAAAATGTAAAACATCTAAAACAGAAAATTTTGCAGGCACTAGAAAAATAACTTTTACAATGGGTCTTTTGAAATAATTTTGTAAATTTGTGTTGTGTTATATAGTAAGAATATATAGCGAGGAGCAATGCCACGAATAAAAATAAAGAGAAAGAAGCGATAGATTTGCTAGTAAATAAAGGAGTTGATCTATCGACTGTTTTAAGCGAAGGAGGTTTGCTCAAGCTGCTCACAAAGCGTTTTGTAGAGAGGGCTTTAGAGTCAGAGATGTCTGAACATTTTGGCTACAATAAATACGACAGGACGGATGCAGTAAATAGCCGCAATGGAGTATCTCAAAAGAATCTTATACTTGACAATAGACTATATTACGCGAAAATGGAGTATGCCTATCCAAAATTGGAATGAAGCTATGGCTCACTTCTCAATCAAATTTGAAGGCAGAATTTAATGACCCAATACTTATTTACACAATTAAATACACAGACCAGGTATTAATATCAATAATATTAGTAATATGAGTAACAAAATAATACCATATTATTTGTAACATAAGTAATCTTAGTAACATTTTTGTATCAGTAATATAGTATTACTAAATAACATTAATAATAAAAATAATACAGATAATATGAGTAATATTAGTAACGCTAATTAAATTCTATATTTTAAGCTTCTAAGAAGCGAATTAAGATTATTAAAGGTGATAAATTTGATTATCTCAGTTATGAAAATTTTTTCCAAAGTGAGGGTAAGAAATGATGGATAATAAAATAAGATGTTTTGGAAATGGTACTGGTAAAGAATTTTATGCTCATTATCATGATAATGAGTGGGGTGTTCCAGTTCATAAAGGTCAACTTTTATTTGAAATGCTTATCTTAGAAGGCGCTCAAGCAGGTTTACGCTGGGAGACTGTTCTCAAAAGACGCAGTAATTACCGTAAGGCGTTTTATAATTTTGACCCTAAAGAAGTTGCAGCTATGACAGATAATGAATTAGATGCGTTGGTACATAATGAAGGGATAATACGTAATAGACTTAAAATATATAGCGCTAGACATAACGCACAAATATTTATAAAAATTCAAGAAGAATTCGGTACTTTTGATAATTATGTTTGGAAATTTGTGGGTAATAAGACAATAACAAATCAGCATCATGGTGCCTTTAGGACAACTTCTAAAGAAAGTGATTTATTAGCCAAGGATTTAAAAAAGTGCGGAATGAATTTTGTTGGTTCTACAATAATTTATGCATTTATGCAAGCTGTTGGAATGGTTAATTGTGTGAATTAAGACTTCATGAGACGAGCACCTGATTAATTAATACTATAAAAATTTTATTCATAAATCTACAATTATTAGACAGCTAATTTTAATTTTAGGATTTCAAAAGGAGTTTTGCCTTTTAATGAGGAATGAGGTCTATGGCAATTATAGAAGATTTCCCATTCCTGTATTTTCTTGTTAATATCAATATCATCAGTATAAGTAACTAGTTGATAGAATTCTATTCTATCCGTAGCATGTGATCGTTCTACCTTGCCATTGAGATGCGGAGATCTAGGCTTTATATAAACATGACTTATACCAATATCGTGGCAATGAAAGTGGAATTTAGACTGGAATTCATGGCCATTATCAGTTTGAACTGTATGTATTCTAAATGGAAATCTTTGAGTTACATAATTTAAAAAATCAATAGCATTAGCTTGACTGTGCCTATCATAGATCTTTAAAGCTCTAGCTCTAGTTGCATCATCAATAGCAGTATATTGAAACCTTCTGATATTTTTTCCATCTTTTTGGAATGAAAGAAATTTTACATCAATTTGAATTCTATGGCCTGGAACTTGTTTTTCATATCTTTTGAATTGTTTAATAGATCTTTTTCTTTGATTAGCTGGAAGCCTATTAAGACCATTTCTCAAAAGTACCATTCTAACTGCACCGCTAGAAACCTTAATATCATGGTATCTAGCTAGATACCATGATATCTTCTGCTGTCCAAAATGATAATTCTGCCTTAACATATAATATTTTCTCTTCTATATATAGAGGAGTTCTTAGCTTGAGGTTTACAGGGCAAGGTTTACCATTGATTAAACCTTTATCCCCATCTTTAGCATATCTACGCTTCCATTCATAGTATGTTTCTCTTGAAATGCCAAAATGCCTACATCCTTTTGAAATATTACCAACTTCTTCTATGTACTTAAATATTCTCTTCTTACGAGTAATATCATGCAACGCTTTCTTCTCCATTATCATGCCTCATTTTTATTGACTTAATTAACCTGGATAATGGATAAGCGGTGAGTGGAAGAGTGGAGAGAAAGATATTGAGAAGTTATTAGACCTTGGGTAAAGTAGGTTTGTTCAGAACCAACCCAAGGAGTAATAACATGTGCAAGTATACTACAATTTTTACTATAGTCGATGATTTTTGTAAAACATATGAAGATTGGATTAAGCATAAGCTTATAAGTTCTGGAAAACATAGGATGAGAAGCGGCAAGTTATCGTTAAGCGAGTCAGTATCAATTATGATATTTTACCATTTTAGCCCATTTAAGAACTTTAAAGCCTACTATCAACATTTTGTAGAAAATGGTAATTTATTTAAAAATCCTCCTTGTTATGAAAGGTTTATCCAGATTATTCCTTCATTATTTATGCCAATTATTATAATGATGCACTACTTAAGCGGTAGAAAAACTGGTTTTTATTATGCTGATTCAACTCACTTTGCAGTTTGTAAAAACATTAGAATTAATAAGGCATAAGACCTTTAAAGGATTAGCTGCTAGAGGCCATAGTTCTATTGATTGGTTTTATGGATTTAAGATGCACGTGATCATCAATGACAAAAGCGAAATTGTTGCTGTTAAGATTACAGAAGGTAATATTGATGATAGAAAGGCTTTTGAAGAAATGGTTATAAAGAAGAATCTCAAAGGCAAGTGTTATGCTGATAATGGTTATATTTCTAAAGAATTATTTAAACGACTCTATCAAAAAACCTTGCTTTTGATTACTGGAATAAAACATAATATGAAGAATTATCTAATGCCTATTTTAGACAAAATATTTCTTAGAAAACGTTTTATTATTGAAACTATATTTGGCTATCTCAAAGAACAATTTAATATAAAATTGAGTATGCATCGGTCTCCCACCAACTTCTTTGCTTCCCTATTCTCAGCTCTAATCGCTTTCCAAATCAAACCTGCTAAACCTATGATCTTTTATCCATAACCCGGGTTAACTACACAATTAAGTGGACAGACCCAGTATAAGCTTTAATTATGGGCTAATATTTGTTTATTATTTCTTAATAATATTTACATCGTCTCTCTACAAGTTTTATATTTTATAAATATAAAATAAAGCATAATAAGGAGGCATAATATGAACTGGGCTATTGCTTCCAGTATTTTGTATAGTAACGCCTGTCAATGAACAAGAAGAGTCGGTGTGTGTATTGTGTGAAGTGTCTGGGTCAGCATTCCAATGTACACAGTCTTTGTTAGTAAAACATGGAGAGCTTTGCTGATACATATTATAACTATGCACATGACCAGGATCATTGACACCATGATTATGGGATGGCATTTGATCAATGGTTAATGTAATGTCTGTATTACCCCCTGTAGTTTTATATGAATTATTATCAGCCCCTAAAATAAATTTGTTGCGTAAATCTGGAGCACCATTATTGCCATCACATAACACCCAACCGTCTGGTAGATGAGTGATGTCTCCATACCAAGCTATTACTGTCCCTTGGGGAATTAAATTTTGTATTGTTACTATCATAGATTTTTTCTCCTTATAATTTGTACCGTTTTTGTCTATAGTATAAAGCGCGCATTTATACTGAGTTTCGCTGTTGTTTACACATTTCAATATAGTAGGGAATATATATGAACCTTGGGCTTTAATTGGTATCGGTATTATATCATCTATCTTTAGAACCGAAGATAGTTGATTGATTATTATGCTACTAATCCCCCAAGTCTTGTTATCATCACCAAAATCAGGGTCACTATCTAAATGATTCCAACTAAACACTAAATTTACCCCATAGGGAATATAATCTTGAGGTGTATCATCCATATAGCCCATTTGTTTATAGTCCAATTGAAAAACAATATCGTATTTTTTCTCTATAGGTAAGCTATAAGATCCATCAGCATAACCATTGATATTTTGCCATTGGATATATAATTCAGTAAAGCCAGGCCCAAGAGTAGTTACCATATTAGAAAACTTAAACTCTACAGGACTGTCTACTTTAAAGATTGTATCTCCGGCAGGTAAGTTATACTGCCAGGTATAATTTCCTCCTAGCATTTTCTTCTTATCAAAAAGTGTTAAGTCTGTACTATCTGCACCTTGTGTAATTTCTAAATTATAATAATTTGCATTTTGTAGCTCTTTTGAAGTAGCCATTTCATCTGTTCCAGGCACACCCCCACCCGCAAGCAAAGTAAACTGAATTAAGGTCGGGGTTTTTGACATACTATTGTAACCAGTTATATTTACAGCGGTAGAATTACTAAACCCAAATGCAAAACTATTTTGAATCCAAGGATTATTGGAATCATCTGTTATAATGACTGATAGATTATCTTTAGATGCTTGTATTTGTACATCTTTTGTTAATGAGTTTTTAGCATTGGGTGGTGGATCTACTGGGGTATGAGCAGATCCAGAGTAAGGAGATATCATAATATTTTGTACATTAAAAAAAGCACCAGATAAGGTTAACACTTGCTGCTGAGTATCAATCGGAACATTGATATTCGATAATGAAATACTTATAGGAATATTTGCCTTAAGTTGTATGTTTGCAGATGGCATAAGAGCAAGAGTACCATTATCATCATTTGGGTAATATTTAAACTGCCATTTACTATTATCATCACTAGTTATAATCAATTTACTCATGTCTGCTTTGAAACTATTTTGATTCCATCCAGTTATGTATATAAGAGACGCATTACCGTTATAACTTGGCTGGTAACTGCCGGGTATAGTTCCTCCACTGAGTCCAGAATCCATACTTGTAGTAATAGCAAGAATTAAGTTGTTATTCTGACCTATAATAATTTGATTCTTTCTATCATCAATCGATTGACTAAATTCAAAAGTAATGGTTGGTAATGCTTCTAAATTTTTACCCATAATTTATTTGCCTATTTTAGTTATTCATGATTTTTTGTTTTGTTCGAAGGCATAAATATCCTTCTACGAATTTTAGGTCTTCGTCTTTAAAACTAGGTTCCAGAGAAGGACTAGCTATATTTGGTGTATTGTTCCACCTTCTATTAGACCCATTTTCTTTCTTAACTTGCATCCACTCGAAATGATATCCTGCTATATTTGGAGTAGGCATGCTTACTTGATCAACCTGAGATAAAACTGGATGAATTTCAAAAAATACTTCTAAGTTTTTTAATGCATCTACATATTGTTCTTTTTCTATCGAAAAAGAAGCAGTGGGCAATATTCCTGTTTCTATATTTATAGGAAATCTAGGATCCATAATTACTAAAACATCTGTATTCGCATCTGAAACACTTTTTGTTAAAGTTGTTTGAGTTGGCGTGATATGACCATCTTTTGTTTCTGGATTGGCATAGCTATAAAATTTACTAAAATCAAAGTTGTTATTGCCTGGTTTTAAAAAATAACCAACAGTCCCATCTTTTCTTTCGTTTAAGTCTCCAAATATTATTGGAAATTTTACCTTTTCAAACCCGTTAGTACATCTTTGCGTTGTAAGAGTTTCCACTTTAATATGTACGGCGTTATTAATTGTGGCAATATCTTGCGATAAACCTTTCCAAGTCTGATTTATAGCGGGATTTCCTTGTAATTCTAATCCAACCTGAAAGTGAGCCATTGCAAGTGGACTACTCATTAACACTCTCAATTCTTCACTTGCTGTAGAGGGAGGATCTATATTATCATATGCATAACGCATACTCTCTAGAAACATGGTAAAAAAACTCACTCTACTATTAGATGGAGTTGTGCTCGATGGAGAATTATTATAGTTAAATGATAATGCAAAATTTAATAAATATGAACTAGCGCCCAGGGCATTAAATACTTTTTCAAGAGTCTCATCTATTGGCTGACCATTATTTGGTGCGCTTTGCCATCCAATCTGATCTGTAGCATTATATTTATAGGTAAATAAATAACCAAGTTGCATACCATCTGTATTATAAAATATCAGGGCATTATTTATATAATCTCCAACAATCCAGCCGCACACAGGCGTAGCTGGATATAGACCAGACATATCCACAGTATCATCGCTCGCTCTGCACCAATTGAAGGATAAACGTGAGGGTTGCGTAATTCTGGGATGTAAATAGATATATTTATTATTTGCGGTATTTATATCAGACATACAACTTGACACATAAATACTTGCACCGCCACCAGTATCAGTACTAATATTACGTCTTTGCCCAAAGGCATCTACAACAGCAAACCCTGTGTTAGTAAGATCTAAGGAGCCGTAAGATGCGCGTATAGGGTTAAAACCAAATTCGACGGTTTCTGGACCTTTCGTAGTTTTTTTCAGCACTGAAGCTGCTACGTAATTTACAATATGAGGCATGTAACTATGATCAACATCAGGATTATTTGCTTGTACATTAAGTTGTAACACCTCATTTGTAGTCAATAATTCTTGATTAAATCCACTCAGCGAACAAGACACAAGTGGCATAGATTGTAATTTAGTTGCTATATTAGCCTTGCTGGATTCCAGTTGGCTAATAACTGAACGTGCAGGGAAAGGAGTCAAAAACGTCTGGCCATAATATGTTTGTAAATTTGATCCATCTGTGATGGTATTAAAATTAATATTAATATTACTACTAGATATAAAATTACTTGAACCATTCGTGGAAGTAAGAGTGTAGTCATTTATTATAAAAGAAGTATTATCTATAGTTGCGTTGTTATAATCCACTTTGTTTGCATTAATTATAGGATAGTTTTTAATTGACCAAAGCAGAGCAAATGGTAGCCATGTATCGCTAGAGTAAGAATGAAATGCCAACGAAGAAGGTAACTCTTCAGCCCAACTAAACTGATTTGATCCGATAGTTCCAGTCTTTACTGGATATTTACCTGCATCATTACTCAATAATGTGGAAACACTAGATGAACTTGCAAAATCTGCTTTTTGTAAAATACATACTTCACCTAGAATCGATTGCAAAATATCTTGAAAATTCTTGTAAGCATCATTATTTGGTATAAGAGCATTTGTTACAGTATCATAACTCTTTGCTAAAAATTGATTCCCATTTACAGTCATATTAGTTAAAATATTATTACTAACACGACAAAAAAGTGAACTATCATCATATCGCAACCCAGTATTATTATACTGCCATTTTGGCACTATATCATTGTTTGAGAATAAAATGTGTGGATTAGTAGGTTGATAGAACTTAGCAGCAGGTCCTAGCTTTAAAGATATATCCTTAAGAGTAGATAATGTTTGATATAAAGACCCAAGATTATTTAGCACTTTTATTATTTGATCTACAAAGTCTTGTCCTAGAAGTTTTAATTTCATAGAAACTGCTACAGAAGATAAATCTCCAAAGAAGTTTATGTTGTTAAAACCACTGAGATTTACTACCGTGCCTTCAGTAACACTTTTAAATGCAGGTATCACATGTAAACTTTCGTTAATAACAATATTTAGAATAACATCTACCTTTGGTGTAGTGTTTGAATCTGCTTCCCATGCTCTATACCAATCATAAAATAACTGCTGTTGCATAGAGCTAAGCGATCTACAATATGAATCTAAAGATGCTTGAGATGAGTTTAATGCTTGAAGCTGATTATCAAGATTTTTGAGCGTATTAGCATCTAATTCTTGCAATTTTCCTTTGAGCAACCATTTTAATCCTCCAAATGTTGAATGAAATGTGCGCTCATGGAGCTTCTTATTCAGCTCAATTTGATGAGCATCATCTATAATGTTACCAAATCCTAATTGGAATAAGGATATCATATCCTCTGCCTTAGAGACAGGAGTGGTATCTAATTGAACATTATTTGCAATCATGGTTGAAATTGATTCTGTAACAGAGTTACCTATTGCAATCTTAACGTTTTCAATAGATGGTTTCTGAAGATTATTAGACTGAGCAGGATTCCATTTTACATTATTAATCATTCCAAAATATAATGAACTATTTGGTATAGTAGAGGAAGGATTACAAGTCCAATTATACAGGGTTTGTAGCTCATCTATACTAAGACTACTTGATCCATTAGCTTCAGTCATTGTTTGTGATGTAAATGAATAATTTGTTAAAGGATCATTTTGTTGATCGGAGAACCAACCAATTACAGAATAGAGTAAATTTAAAGGAGCTGTTCCACTAAGGCATTCTGTAGGTAGTGAGTCATCATGGAAACCAAAAACATTTCTACAATTTGGGTAATATGCACTGAAATGCACTTCTCCAGTTGATACTGCTTGAAGGGGAGCACCAGTGATACTTTCTATAGTACCCTCTCCTATTATAGGACGAGTTGAAGTGGTATCATAGCTTACCCCCATATATCTAAAAGGAAGTTCTGTATCATTAACAGGAATTGTCACATATGTTTTTTGAAAATTACCAGTGTTTTTATCATTTATATTAATTAATGTATCACTTTCAACAATCCAAGATTTGGCTGGGATTGTGGTGGTGCTCCATGAAATAGAACTTACAGAATTACCTTGAGCATCAACTGGAATTCGTGAGACTAACCATCTATTAGGAACAGCAGGAAAGTAATGCTCCGTTTGAATATTGCTTTTTATGTATTGCTCTGTCTCAGGGCTTATAAGTTGTTCTCCGGTTAATAGTAAGATTTCTGATATTAAATCCGCCTTTGTAGTAAAACTTACCCCTATTTTTTTTATTAGAGCTGATGCAAGAAATGGACAAGCAGTAAGGTACTTGGTATTTATTTCTTGAACGCTGCATTTTAAACTATAGCCATCCCCAGAACTTGTTATATATTGATCGAAACTTTGAGAACCCTGTATGTAAGATTGCGCAGAATTAATTTTAATATAGTTCAATAACTCACTTTGATTTTTAAAATATATTGGAGATAATATTTTACTTTTATCAATATTATTTAATAATTTACTGACATTTGAATTAATACTAGAAGGTGGATTAGTATTATATTTATTGAGCAATTCTTGAATTTTTAATTCATAAGCATTGTTCGTTGCTAAAACATCTGTTGTAAAATAAAAACGTGTATGCTGCTTTCTAAATGTTTCAGGTAGACACCAGAATACATGGATGCCTCCTTTTAAAGGAGATGATGTGTTTTGTGTTAACTCTGTTCTAACAGAGCTAGAAATTGCTGGTAATTGACAATTTTTACCTTGAATTTTACTAAAATCAGTTGTTGGGCCACTAAAATTCGCAACTGCATTTTGATCATATTTAGTTTCATTGACACAAAGTACATTTAAGGCTATTGGAACAACTAAAGCTGTATTATCACTCATGACCGCCACTCATTTTATTAATAAAGACTACACTTGTAGCACCACCTACCATTTCTAGGGCAAATTCCGCTGAAGTCATTTCTGTGGTACTTACAGATACTTTAAGACAATTAGCTAGTTGTGAGGCTGATATTCTTCTGTTAGCATCCATTCCCCATCCTACACATCTGCCAGTTTCTGTGCCTTGATTTGGCGGCGTTAATGACCGCAAATTTAAATAAAGTGTTGGGTTAGCATATTGATTTACTGGATTTATTCCTGTCTGTTCAAATCCAAAATGAAGCATTTCTGGTGGTTTACTTATTGCGAGAAATTTGAATTCTCCAGAAAAAAGTCCAATCAATGTATCATTTGTTAAATGATCAAGACGTAAAAGAGGAACCTCGTCAGTTGGAGCGGTTGAGTCACCACCTAAATATGCATGTACTTGCATCGAAGGATATTCTTGTACCACAGTTGAATGAAGTAAAAATCCTGTTATTGGATCACTTGACCTTGCTCCACTAGATTCAGGCCTTGAATTTTGTACCCATTGCCAAGCCGCATTTTGTAAGTCTTTGAAATATTGCTTGTCTTGATTAAGTCCTAGGTCACTGACTCTACCTATGCTATACATTCCATCTATTAGAGCATTAATCCAATTTTGATCTAAATAAAAAAAACGTATCGACTCTTTTGGTAAAAGACTTGCATGGGGGAGAAAATAATTACTTGGAATATTTTCTAATATCATAAACTGTCCAGCAGCTTGTTGCACTAATGATGGTACAGGTGTATCTACTATATTTTGCGTCATAAATTTCTCTTTTTATTCTTATTACTCATTATGGGACTAATGCTATATACTCCGAAAGCCACTTAATTATTTGCGTTAAATTATCAGATTTACTAGTTAACATTTGCGAAGAATTAGCCTGCTTTCTAATATCATTTTTCCATTTTACTAATTGCAATGCAAGGCTACTATTTGATATAGCAAGCAGTTGACCGAGCTGCCAAGCTGCTGAGTAAGAAAGATCAAATAGTCCCGTTGCAGTATTATATCCACTTAGAGCATCAGAACTACTCACAGGAAGAAACTCTGTTCCTCTAAGTTTTACTAGATATGGTGTACATGGCCCACGATACCATGATACTAGGCTTCCTCCTTCACGTGTTTCATGCGGAAAAACAAGATATCCCATACTAGCTGCATAGTTTATAAGTATTACATCATCTCCTTGCTGTAATGTTCCACTTTCTTGGTGCGCAAGAGCCTGATTATAAGAATCAAAAGAAGGAACATCTGCTTTAGGTATTGGATAGACTAAAGTTCCATTATTACTCAGGTTGATATTCTGAAGTTTTGAAGCAAAATCATCTGAAATTTCAGATAGTGTATCAAAGCTCCATGAATAAAAAGATACAAGCCTTACCTTAGTATAATCAGAAAGTACTTCTGATGGAGAATATTGGTTGGGATTTGTACTAAGCTTAGGCATGGCATCATAAAATCCATCTAACGAAACAAGATGAACTATGCTGCGTTTTCCTTGTTCAGGCAATCTATTTGCAATAATCGTAGCAAATTCTGTGTTCTGCTTAGAAGCAGACTTATTATCTGTCGTCACCTCTCTTACATGAGCAAGATATTGTATATCATCGGCTGATGGTGCAATGCTATTAAATATATTAATAGGTACATCTATATATGTACATGTTTCTGTAACAGATTCACCTGCGTTTAAAGAGATCTTTGTATCTGATGAGGCAGAAAAATGAGAAAAATATTTACTAGGCAAAGTCCCGGCAGTTATAGATGTATTATCATAATTTTGTACAGTTTTATTACAATCAACTAAGTTTTCTATTGTTCCAGTATTTACAGCTGGTTGATCACCAGAATCAAAAACTAAAAGTGCAATCCATGGATTAAAATTCTCAGAAGTACTATTAAGAGAATTACTTGCCTTAAAATCAACTATCCAAGGAAATTTTTCTCTTTTTAGTGAAATATGTGGTAAAATCATTGAAAAATCACCTTGTGATCCATTAGAAGGGAAAACTCCATTTATGTATTTTTTATCTAGGCTAAAACGGTCACCACGAACATAAAAATTATAATTGCTCTTATACGACTCAGTAACTGGTGATGTAACTTCTTGGCTAACCACGATATTGTATTTACCTACTGAAAGTCCATGTTTTGAATATTGTATAAAATTAATATAACTTTCTTTGCTCATATCTAGACCTCGTTATCTCCTAAAGTACGTATTATGGGTTTATTAGTTAAACATACCAATGCTTGATCTAAAAACGGACTTGTATCAATATCAGGTGTAGCTTTCCAATTAAATGTTTTAGCCATTTGAGTTATTAAGTCCTTCCTTGTTGTTGTAGCACTTGTACTCTGAATGGTTTCAGAAACGGTTCCTTGAGGCAGTGTAACTGAGATAGTTTTTATATCAAAATATTCAAAAATTAGCTTCTCTTCTGAAGTAGGATATTCATATTTCAAATAGTCTTTAGATACAGGTAAAGTAGAATCAGGTACATGTGGTTTAGCTTTGATATTATATCCAGTTAAAACACCAGAGATTATATTATTATTCCCATCTAATTTTTCACTTCCCTGTACATTAGACCAAAGAGCAGAAGGTACATTGGAATAAATGGGGGTACACTCAAAGTCAGAAACATCTAATACTTTCTCTTCAAAATATATAGTTATATTGTGTTCTGATGTAAGTGTAGGAGGACCATCTGGATTAATTGGTCTTACAAAAAGCTGAGGTGAAGTAGAATTTAACAAAGAAGAAGCACTTAATTTAGAGAAAGTAGAAGGTATAGCAGATGAGGTGACAAATTCCGCTTCATCCGCTGACACTACCCAGTTTAAAGAAGCACCAGAATTTTCTGAAATGCTAGAATATAAACCACTTACTACTGTTACTTTAGATATTAGCAGTACTGAATTTTGTGCAGGCATATAATCATCTATCATTTGATACCATGATATACCTTGTTGTGTAGATGCTCCTGATCCAAAAGATACTGTAAATGATATAATCCATAAATGAATAGTGGCTTCTCCAGCGAGCGACGGACCCCAGATATGAATATCGGCTCCCACATGTACAGATATTGTTTGTGAGGTAAATAAGAATGAAATATCCGCTTGCACATATATGTCAACTCCTATACTTATATCATAATGGAGAGGTTTCCATTCAACAAGAAAATCTGCCCATAGATGCAAACCTGCAGAAAAATCACCAGAATGCCAATTAACGCTTAGATCTCCCCCTGCCATAACTGCTGATGGTGTAAGAGCAAAATAAAGCTTAGCTTCTAGATAAGTATTACTATCTATTTGCCATGAAAGACCAAGTGGCGCTAAATTCTGTGGATAATGAGCTGGAGGGGTATATGCTGGATGATATCCACCTAAAACTATCACAAAATCTCCTGAATGTTCGTTTGGAGAGAACCAAAATTGCATTACAAAATCACCTGTTAAATGACAATCAGAACTAAATACATATGACTTATTATTAATATGAGCCATAGCTTTAAAAATTCCAACTTCGGGTAAAAACGATACTGCAATATCAATTTCAACGTAAGCAAGTGGATTTGATTCACCTACTGGTAAAGAGAGAACAGAAGCTCCCTCGAGCCCGATTTCTATTGATTTACCAAAGTCTAATGTAACTAATGCAAATGAGTTCAACATGCCAAATGTACTAAAAACAACTCCAGCAGAGATCCAATCTTCTCCAGGAGACGGCATAACTAACGCAGGCGGTGTCGTGGTTGTAAGACATTGAGTAGCTTGAGACACACCTCCTGTCAAAGGATTAGTTACAGCAGAATCTAGAATAGATCTTGCTGCTTCTACGAAAGGAAAACTATTTATCTCATCTGTGCTAGTTGGGAGATTTAACATGGAATTATATCCCAAACCTGCTGCCAAACCATTTACATAGAGATAAGGAGGTCCTCCAATAGGATATGCTAGTATCGCGAAAATATAAAAAGATATATTATGATCCTTGTCTCTCTTATATTCTCCAATAGCTTCAATAGATAATTTCTGTGTTTTTATAATGAGACTTCCATCAAATACCTCAGAACCATTAGTCTTATTAAGAACAAACATACCTGAAATATCAACTCCGCCTTTATTATAACTAACTCCCATACCGTGAAGGCTACAATTTACTGCAAAATTGCTTACATCAACTGTAAGTATTAAATCATCGAGAGAAGCACTTAATGGACCAAGTGTTATAGATGCTGTAACCTCAAACCCTATTACAGTATCTCCATTTTGTTTTTGATATTTTGGTTTGAGTGATTGTAAATACAGAGGCCCGAGAGTTTTTTGAACAGAAACTTGGCCTGTGGGCTGAGTTTGATCTTGAGAAGATTCTGCTAAAGTAACTAACACCGCAGAATTTGTAGGCGGTGCAGGTTGAGTACTTGCATAGTTAAAAATTGGTATTGTAAGAGGAATCGAGTCACCGTCTAATAACAAACCTACAGAAAAACACGCACCTGGCTTCATCTTAGGATCATATCCAGTAATTCCTGTAGGATTTTTTGAAGTAATAGCAAGTTTTAATTCATTAACCTTTACAAGGCCCTTGAGATCATCTCCAATTACTGGAATCATCTTTCCTAAATCTAAAGGTGCCGATGATATTGAAAAATCTATTGATGAGACAAATTCCCATTTCCCGCTTTTAGCATCCTTTTCTGCATTAAGTGTAAATTGCTCCTGAGTAGAATCTATCTCACATGTTGCCTCAACTGAAAATGTTTCGTTTTTTAAATCAAATGTTAGTTTGGCATCTGTAAGCATTACTTTAGGTAAGATACTAAAATCTATACCAAGATCACTGAAAAATTTTTGGATAAGATTAGAAAGATCAAGATTCTGAGTCTCCCCTTTAAATACCCAACCCTCTTCTTGGTCATAAGATGCAGAAAGAAATACATCCTGGTTTCCTATATCAATAGTACCAGATATTTGACCTGATATATTTGTACTATTAGTAGCATCATTTGATAGCATAAAAGCAATAGTAAAATCTTTAAATACTAACGCATTAGGTATTATTTCCCATTCTGAAGGTGTGCCATCACTAGAAATTGTACTAACTATGAATGAAAAAATTGATATTTTACTACCATCTAGATTTAATCTCAAATCTGAGATCACTAAATTGTCTAGTTTATCACTATTACTTGGCAGCAAATCTACAAGATTTTTCCCACCCATAAAATCAGCAAACTCTGAGATATTCGGTAATACAACTTGATCTGATATAATGTTCAAATTCCAACTTGCATTTGACTCTTTATATAAATAGACATCAATTTCAGTACTTGTTCCAAACATAAACGAACCAAATATACTGCAAGTTATTTCATATTTATTTGTAGAGTTATTTTTTTGCGCATTAAAAGCTAAGTTCACATCAGTCAATGATGAATTAAACGGTAAAGACCATGGCTGTTCAGCGACAATTTTGAACTGAATATCATTAATACCTACTGTACCGGCAAAACTAAAAGCAATTGATATATCAGTTAAAGTTAGGTTGCCTAGATCATTGCAAAGATTATTTAAAATTGAAGTAAGGTTATTACCATCAACTAAACTGGCTAAATCGCTTAAACCACCTAATAATGATATTGGAGTGTTTGAAGTAATAGTTGATGGTGCACTAGAGTTTATAGGTATAGGTATATTAATAGTAGTATTAATTTTGCCACCTAATGTAGCTGAGCCAGATATTGCACCATAGTATTTATTACCTGAGCTACTATTTGATATAGTAAGATTTAAATTCATATCATTATTTATAACAATGATATTCTCCAAAATAGTCCAAGGTTTAGAGATTCCCAGAGTAAATGAAGATAACCTAAACTTCATATTATCATTAAACTGTACGGTAAAATATTTAAGCCCAACATTGTCAATAATTCGATTTAATGAATCTGGCAACAAATTCTTTAGATCAAAAGAGCTATCTCCGAATATAGTCCCAACTAACTTTATAAAGTCATTTATAGTAATTATTGAATTTTGTTCAGTATTTACGCTAAATGATAGGCATGTAATGCCTAATGGTAATTGAATAGATACATCTATTGCCAAAGATGATGATACATCATGTTTAGCAACAATATATAATTCACGGGATTTTACAGTATTCACATCGCCGCTTAAAGAATAAATTATAGACTGATTAGCCAGCAAAATAGGAAAGTTTATTTTTTTTGCAAAATCTTCTAATGTACCACTTTTAATATAAAGAGATGGGATAACGTTTTGACTACCTGAGTCAAAACAAAAAATTATATTTGGAAGCGAAAAATCCAAATATTTCCTTAATAGGTCAGATGCAACAAATATGCCTGACTTATTTAGACTATCTATAGTAATATTCGCTATTTTAGCAGAACTAAATTTTAACCTTAAAACATTACTATCTGCTGTAAAAGAGATATCACTCAGCATTACTGATATACCATATATAGTTGTAGTTAATCCTTTTGCTGAATCTTGAGGAGTAAATTTTAGTATTCCAGATACTACTACACAATCTTTAACACCATTTATAGTTAATGCTTGAGATCCTATAAAATCTTGAAATAAACTGCTGATACTAGGTGTTTGCAAGATACTATCATCAATTACCAAAACATTATTTCTTATAGCACTTGTCAATTTTTTACTTAGATCATTTAATATATCAGCCACTCTAATTTACCTAATTAAATATTTTATATATTAAAGTCATAAGTTACCACAATATACGTTCTACGTGAGTTCCATTAAAATGCTTTATAATGCCTAATTCAGGCTTTTCATCATTTCTAGGCTCTATAAAAATTTTTCTTAGCAATTCACTATCTTTGAATTTATTCCAAAATACAGTCATCCAAACAGACCAATTACCCTTAGCTTGAGCTGTCATGGTGATTTGTTTATGGAAAATATCTAATATTTTTGGTTGATTTTTTACATTATCCAATACCGCAAGTAACCTGTTAGCAGCATTTTCTGCAGCATCCCATGCAAAATTTCTCTCTCTAATTCTGTGATCCGTGAGCACCAATTCATCCTCCAAAGGAATTCTGATAATATTTTCTTCAGCTATATGATGGCGTGTATTTAATTTATATAAATCGATAGTATTCTGTGCTTTAGATTGTAATAAATTCTCTGCTGCACTATTCGGCTCAACTATTACCATGTCTCGTACATCATCTGATACCGTACCAGTCGAGCTTTCTACTATATATCTTACTTTCTTCTTAGAATAAATAATAGGGCTTTGAGTGTTTATACTAAAACTTGAATCTAAATCTGGCCATAAATATTTATCTATATTTTCAGCATTTAGCTGGATTTCATCGCGATAAGAATGACATTCGCTACATACTATCAGTGCATGATTTAAATCATTTTGTGTAATTGACTCTGGCATTTCGGCAAACAACCTATGATGAATAACTTCATGCGCTGCAATAGATTTTTCACACAACATGCAGTATGAACCAACATTGTCTATGAGATGTAGGGTAAACGATAAACTATCAGTTGTTCCTATTGTTGTAACAAATGCAGAATTAATTTTATTTAGAGGTCTCATGCGTTTACCGGATTAAATATTTGCGTGTTCGAATACTTGCCAAGCAAAGCATTGAACAAGCATTTTTTATATTTTTCATCGATAACTGCATTCGTTATAATAAATACGTACAAAGAAAAGAATCCTGAAAATTGTGCTTCTTCAGCCCACTGTTCTATGAATAATTGAATAATATTGCCTTGAGTTTGAGTATTCACTTCCCCCATTAAATTAATAAAATTTTGTATCCCATTCGATATTGCCAACGCTGTTTTAGTTCTATTGAACAAACGTCTATCAGATAGTTTTAGATTTTCCAATGAATCTGGAATGTAATTATTTAATTTCACTATGTCTTTTATAGTGCGTTGTGCTGTAGTATCATTCGACTGTAAAATCAAAGCTACCTCTTTTCCACCACTACCTAAGACACGCCCTAGCATATAGATGTAATCACCTTTTAAAAAATTGTCCATATTACTATACCCGTCCTGATTATACTGAGGGGAATAATATAACTTTGAGTATGAGCCCGCATTGCTCATTTGTGGCCACATATAATCATTCCTTATTACATTTTTCATTAATTCATATCCATTATCATCCATATTACCTGTACTTAGTTTTGGATCTATGTGAGGATCTAGATTAATCATGTCAATTATTGTGTTTGTCTTTGGTTCGTCAAGTTTATGAGAATTACAACTGGGACAAGCCAAATAAAAATTTGTATAATTAATCATTTCATCTGGAAAAGTTGACTTAGGCACTAAATGCTCTATGGCTAAGGCACTATCAGCTATTCTCATATCACAGTAGTTACAGTACTCACCATAAGCTTCTATTAATTCGGCTCTTGAATAACCATACAAACTACCTAGACTCTTTGTATAAGACGTTATTGCTGCCCTAGCCTCACGACCACCAGTCTTTATATATTCTATAGATATTACTTTAACAGCCTCCAGCATGGCTTTCATATGTGCAGCATCTCCAAGGTCATACTTTAATCCGACTTTTTTCAATACTGTAGTAATATCGATATCTTCTTCAGTTTTCAAATATTCAACAAGAACACCTATAGTTGCTTCTGTAAAATTTTTCGCAAGAGCATATTCTATATACAACTTAAAATCATCAGCTGTTAAAGTGTTTAAAGGTCTCATACCATATCTTAATTTAGATTAAATAATCTTCTTTATACAACCCACGGTTGTATTATTCAATAATTAATGCTATTAATTGGATATGTCAATCATATTTATTAAATTTTTTGTTAAATAAAGCAGAGCCCTATTTTATTAATAGAGCACAGATAGTATCTATGGTTTGCTGATTTTGATTAATATAATCTTTTGCTATATTAATCAAAGAATGTAAATGTTGTTCATTACCATTATCCATAGAACTCATTTCTTCTGGTATATTCATTTGTAACCTAAAGTGATTATTATTTTTTAACATTGCGGTTATTGCAGCTTCTGCAATAGTACTTTCTGCATCAATCATATCACTAATTATATCACGACCTTTTAGCCAGCCAATGTCACCGTTATCTGCTTTGACATTAGGATTGTTGATAGAACATCCAGTTCCAATTGAAACAAGTATTATATCTGTCAGTTCTAATTTAGGATTCATTGTATATACTCCTGTAATACCGATTAATTCAGGATTATTTGCGTATATACCTCCATCAGCACCTTGATATGATGATTTGTTAGTTATACTCTTAAATAACTTTGGAGCAAAATAAGTTGGCGCTGCCCCAGTTGCTCCAACAATATCTTTTAAATAAAAGTCATTGTTAGAGTTATTCTTAGCCAAGTAAGAACTTGCAATAAATGGTTTATCTTTTTCTATAGAATATATTGGTATAAAAAGGGGACGAAGTGTTTGGCTTAGTAAAACATTATCAAATGTTTTTTCTAAAATTGAATCATAATAACTTCTTGAATATTTAGCACCCCATAAACCAAATCCAGTAAATATCTTTCTTAAAAGTGAAGGTGCAAATATTTTCTCTGCCTGGGTTAGGTAAAGATCTACAACATCTTTTGCATAATATTCTGGGTTGTTGCCACGCCTATCAGGTTTGGTTATTGCTGCTGCAATAAGTCCTCCTGTGCTTGTACCAGTTATAGCATCAAATAACTCTGTTATGTGTTTTCCAGTTTTTCTTTCTATTTCTTCAAGGATTGTAGCTGTGATTATTCCTCTTACACCACCTCCATCTACAGATAATATTTTCATAATACTCTCATTAATTTGTTAAGTACCCTACTTAATAAGGTACTTACATAAGTTATAAAATTATTCATAATATAAGTAATATGCTTTTTAATCGCACAAAATACTCAAGATATTTTTTATTATATAAGATCTTCAGGAAGAGGGTTGTAAGCACCTTGTACTACATCATATGTATCTTTATTTGGAACTAAATCCTCTATTACTAAAGTTCCTGGTTTAACCTCCCAATGTGTAAAATCTTCTCCAGTATACACTACAACTTTATCAGGGGTTGGATTATCAGGCTTAATGCTTCTCATAGCTCCAAAAGAACCTTCTGAAGCACCTTCTTCCCAAACTTTATCACAATATTGGAAAAAACATGTACCTAGAACTTGACCTGGATTTTCTTCTGCATATTTCATTGATTTTGTAAGTTGACCTTTAATTATATCAGCATATCCTGGATTTGGGGTTCCATCGCCATTAAGACGACTCTGACCAATTTCAGTAAACAGAATAGAAAGTTTATACTTTTCCCACGTAAGAGGCACCCATCCTTTTCCTTTGCCTTCAGCATCAGTATATAAATATCCAGCGTCAGTAGTAGGTTGAGGACATAAAATTAATCTTGCCTTCACTTCCTCTGTTAATGATGAAAACAAACTATCCCACCAACTCCAAGATGGCAAAGGTCCGCCATTCTTTGCAAAACTAACAGGATGCCCTAAAGGCAATTTCTTACTAAACTCACCTTCTATTGCAGCCCATATATTAGTAAACTCTGCTACGCGCTCAACAGGTACTGTGACGCCATGCTTTGGTAAATCTAATTCATTGCCAAAACCAATACCATAAATTGCTGGGTGATAGTCTGAAGTTGGATCATTTATATCTTTTTTAAAAGATTTCAATAAATCTACGCATGCCTTACGAATGTCTGGGTCCTTAGTATATGTCAAAAAGTTGTAGTTAGACACTGGAACCAAAACTTTTGTGTTGTGTTGAGCGCAGTAATCTAAAAAATCCGTGTGAGGATTTCTGGCATCCCAATCATATAACCTAAGTAAGTTAACTTTGAGATCTTTTGTCAATTTACTCACATCATCACGCCCAACATAGGGTTTTGAGCTTTTTACTGGAGTAAATGTATCTCCCCAGAGAGGCTTCATGTTATGCTGAGCTATATCACTACCAAAAAATATTAAAGTATCCTCTGAAGTGCTTTCTGAATATGGATGTGGAAACGGCTTATAACTCATACCCTTTAGAAACGTACTAGTGCTATGTGCAGCAGTAGTTTTTATTAGTTTAGAAGCCTTTTTAAATTTAGACATTCTCTCCTCCATGTCATGTTTTTGTCGTCCAGATGTCGTCTTAACGATATTAAATGATAAACTATGTAAGATAAGACCAAAAAAATCTCGTAATAATTAACAAAGACATCATGTATGCACGAAAGCATATGTTAATTATTTTCTTAAATAAAATGATATTAATAATTTTACTATTGCAACTATTAGTTGAGTTGTATATTAATCACAATAACTTGAGTTGCATTATAATAATTCGAAAATAGAGTGTTAAAAATTAGGTAAACTATAACATGGGGTCCTAGGCCCAAATCTGATAAAAAAGACATATTGGTCTTGTAGCTCTTGTCCATAACTCGGGTTATTTACTACTTGAAGATCTTGTTGGAGATACACAGCTTTTGTGCAGCAATCGGAATATATTATGTCTAAAATTCCAGGCTCTGTTCTTATTCGTTAAGGTTTATAGCAAAACGCAATCCAGAGTTACTTCCATGAAAATATTTATCCACAAAAATTGGTTCATCTATATTACTTGTAAAAGTTCTAGATTCAAAAGTAGTAGGTTTATAGTATATCAAATATTAACAAAGCCACACACCATTGTATTATAAAAAATATACAAAGAAAAATAAATCATATTTTGGATTGCCAGATGTATATTATAATATCAATTCAAATGCGAGATATTGCTTCTTCTATATATTTTCTTGCTTATTTTTATGATTTTTTATGTGCTCTTCAAACTCTTGAATGCTTAGATTTATGGAATCACCATTATCCCGTAGGGACCTTAAAGCATCTATAACTGCTGCTTTATTTCCTACATCTATACCAGTATTTTGTGTTAAATCACTTATTTCCTTATCACGCATTTTGATAAGTTCTTGATCTAATCCAGGAAATTCTTCTCCTATCTTTTTTAAGCTCTTCTGTGTCATATTACATAAATATTTAGATTAAATAAAGGTGTTTTATAAATATAAAATTATTGATGTAGGCACAATAAATTTCCATGTAACTATTTTTATAGTAAATATCGTGATCTGTGAAGAGAGATATAAAACAACGAATGATTAGTTAAAGATAGCGAATAGCTTATTGTTCGACATATAGATAAATCTACATTAGTCTGTAAAGGAGGTAATCCAGCCGCAGGTTCCCCTACGGCTACCTTGTTACGACTTCACCCCAGTCGCTAATTCTACCGTGGTTGGCTGCCTCCTTGCGGTTGGCTCACCAGCTTCAGGTAAAATCAACTCCCATGGCGTGACGGGCAGTGTGTACAAGGCCCGAGTACGTATTCACCGCGGCATGCTGATCCGCGATTACTAGCGATTCCGACTTCATGGTCTCGAGTTGCAGAGACCAATCCGAACTAAGATAAGATTTTGGGATTTGCTCCACATCGCTGTATTGCATCCCTTTGTTATTACCATTGTAGCACGCGTGTAGCCCAACCCATAAGGGCCATGATGACTTGACATCGTCCCCACCTTCCTCCGGCTTACGCCGGCAGTTTCCTTATAGTTCCCGACATTACTCGCTGGCAAATAAGGATGGGGGTTGCGCTCGTTGCGGGACTTAACCCAACATCTCACGACACGAGCTGACGACAGCCATGCAACACCTGTGTGTGACCCAGCCGAACTGAAGAAAATCATCTCTGAAATTCATAATCACCATGTCAAGGGTTGGTAAGGTTTTTCGCGTAGCATCGAATTAAACCGCATGCTCCACCGCTTGTGCGGGCCCCCGTCAATTCCTTTGAGTTTTAACCTTGCGGCCGTACTCCCCAGGCGGAGTGCTTAATGCGTTAGCTGCGAGACCGAAAGATAAACTCCCGATATCTAGCACTCATCGTTTACAGCGTGGACTACCAGGGTATCTAATCCTGTTTGCTCCCCACGCTTTCGCGCCTTAGCGTCAGTTTCGGGCCAGGTGATCGCCTTCGCCACCGGTGTTCCTCCAAATATCTAAGAATTTCACCTCTACACTTGGAATTCCATCACCCCCTACCGAACTCTAGCCTACCAGTTTTGAAAGCAGTTCCGAGGTTAAGCCTCGGGCTTTCACTTCCAACTTAATAGACCGCCTACGCGCTCTTTACGCCCAGTAATTCCGAACAACGCTAGTCCCCTACGTCTTACCGCGGCTGCTGGCACGTAGTTAGCCGGGACTTCTTCTGTTGGTACCGTCATTATCTTCCCAACTGAAAGAGCTTTACAACCCTAAGGCCTTCATCACTCACGCGGTATTGCTGGATCAGGCTTTCGCCCATTGTCCAATATTCCCCACTGCTGCCTCCCGTAGAAGTCTGGGCCGTGTCTCAGTCCCAGTGTGGCTGATCATCCTCTCAGACCAGCTAAAGATCATTGGCTTGGTAGGCCATTACCCTACCAACTACCTAATCTTACGCGGGCTCATCTATCAGCAATAAATCTTTCCTCCGTAGAGCGTATAAGGTATTAGCATTTGTTTCCAAGTGTTATTCCTTACTGATAGGCAGATTCCCACGCGTTACTCACCCGTCTGCCACTGACTTAAAGAGCAAGCTCCATAAGTCCGTTCGACTTGCATGTGTTAAGCATACCGCCAGCGTTCGTTCTGAGCCAGGATCAAACTCTCATGTTTGATACTGTCATTACTTAATTAATTAAATTGACAAAAAATTATTACGCTTTTCGCTACCTTTATCTAATCATTCACTATTTTACAGCAAACACAGATCAATTACTTTCCCTGTGTCATGTGTGAACACTTATACGTAATTCACCGATGACTGTCAACAGCTATTTTTAAAATTAGTACAAATAACCACATGGCTCCAAACACTCTATAGAAAATAAACTGGATTAAGTACTAAACGCGTTCATGACAACTCAAATAAACTTCATTCGTAATCAATATGGTCAATTAATTTGGTTTTGGACTAGGAGCAATGAGTAAAGCTTATAATAATAGGCAAACAAGGAACGACAACGTACAATGTTCAAATTAATTGACTAACAACGTACCAATATCTTTAAATACACAATCTTTAACTTATGAACCATTAAATCTATTAATAAGATTCTTAGACATCCTATAGTAAACTGTATTACACTCAGTTACTTTATTATCTCTAGGATTGCTGCGAGGGTCTATAGGTGTAATTCTTTTTCTAGTGGAAAAACTACCAAAATTTCTAATTTCAACTCTATTGTCATCTTTAAGTGCTGATGAAACTGCAGCAAAAATTTCATCACACGCTATTTTTATGTCTTCCTTTTTAAACTCGTATGAAAGAGAAGAATAAACATGTTCTATTAAATCGTTTTTTTTAAGTTTCATTGTATAGTCTTTTGATTCTAATTGCGTTGCCGCTAACTTCCTAGCATCTCTTGCTCTGCTCTCCCCACGCTAATACAGCAACAAAGACTAATGGTCATTCATCTTGAACTTGCGTATGGTGTTACTTCGCTCACCTAATTACCTATGGTCTTTGCTTCTTGCATCTAATACGCAAACTCAAATTAAATGATTATTGTTCAATCTAAAGGAAGAGCAAGAAAAACAGTCATTTTTCCTCTATTGATAAAGAAAACAATATTTTTTTTATTAAGTTTTTTGCTATTTTCATATTCTTTTCTTAGATCTTCAACATTATTAACAGTAACTTGATTTACTGCCGTAATAACATCTCCCACTAATAAATTTCTCCATGAATCCTTTGATTCATTTGAAAAAATCTCTACACCTTTTCTCGTAGAATCATCCACTATGTTACTAAACTTTACACCATGAATGAGAAGATATCTACCGCTAGCATTCTTATCGTCAGAAACTTGGTCAGAATCCTCTTGCAATTTTTCTGCTATTTGTTTTACAGCTGCTTTTAGTGTGATTTCTTTTCCGTTTCTTAATATTTTTACTTTGATTTCTTGATTTATGGCTGTTTCTGCAACCAAAACCTCGAGCCTTTTTACATTTTTTATTTCCTGACCATTATATTCTACAATAATATCTCCAGATTTAATTCCTGCCTTCTCTGCTGCACTACCTCTCTCAACTTCAGCAATAAGTGCTCCCTTAACATCCTTCACACCAAGACCATCAGCTATTTCAGGGGTAAGTTCTTGTATTTTTATTCCAAGCCTACCTCTTTCAATTTTTCCATTTTCTTTTAATTGCTTCACAATTTTTGTAACACTATTTGATGGTATAGCAAAGCCTATGCCTATATTTGCACCAGAAGTAGTCAAAATCGCTGTATTTACACCTATAACTTCTCCATGCATATTAAACATAGGTCCTCCAGAATTACCTCCATTAATAGCAACATCTGTTTGTATATATTCGTCAATCACACCACCGCTAATAATATCCATATCTCGTGATTTAGACGATATTATACCGCTTGTAACAGTACCACCAAGACCAAAAGGATTTCCAATAGCTATAACCCAATCTCCAACTCTAGAAATTTTAGAGTCACCAAATCTAACAAAAGGGAATGGATTTTTTGAATCAATTTTTAACACAGAAATATCTGTTTTTTGATCACTTCCAACAATTTTTGCTACAAATTCTCTGTTATCATTTAACATAACGTTAATTTCATCAGCATCCTTAATTACATGGTAATTTGTAACAATATATCCTTCTGGATCTATAATAAACCCAGAACCAAGTGATGTAGCTTTTGGATTTGTTGGCATTTCATCCATGAAAAATGGTATTCCAAACTGGTCAAATAATTCATGAAATTGTTCAAAATGTGTTACATCCCCTGGAATCAAGGATTTTTGTCGTTTTTTCTTTACATATTTAACAGTGTTTATATTGACTACTGCTGGCATTAAAGGTTCTACAATATCAGCAAACCCTTCAACAGGAGCGGCTATAGAAGATACGGAAAAGAAATATAAACTTATAACTATAAAAAGGAATTTGCGCATATCTTATTTACCTATTTTTAAATATTCTAAAAATTCGCTATCCGGAGATAACATAAATGTTGTTTCCCCATCTTGAAAAGTGATTTTGTATGTCTGAAGATGTCTATAAAAATTATAGAAATCGGGATCCTTACTGAAGGCATCATTAAAAATTTTAGCGGCCGTTGCGTCTCCCTCACCTTTTATTATTTCTGATTTCATATATGCATCTGCTAAAATAATTTTAGATTCTTTATCAGCCCTTGAGCTAATTCTATCTGCCTCTTCTTGACCTTCGGCTCTGATTTGCCTTGCTTCTTTCTCTCTTTCTGTCTGCATTCTACTATAAATAGCTGCACTATTTTCTTTAGGCAAATCTGCTCTCAATATCTGAACATCTATGACATCAATACCAAATTTTTTTGCTTCAATATTAACATTATCTCTAATTTGTTCAATAATACCTCTACGCGAAGAAGATAGAAGTTGTGTCAGCTCAACTCTACCAATTACTTTACGCATCTCAGACTCTAAAATCTTGTTTAGCCTAATTTTGATACCTTGCAAATTATTTACAGTTTTATAAAAATTTACTGTATCTACAACTTTGAATTTTGCAAAAGCATCAACTATTATTCTTTTTCCATCAGATGCTGTAACCTCTTTTGCTTCTGCATCTATATTAATTATTCTATTATCGAAAAATAAAGTTTTTTGAATAAATGGAATTTTAAAATGCAAACCTGGTTCTTTGACAACTCTCATTGCTTCGCCAAATTGAAAAATTACAGCAGTTTGTCTTTGATCCACAGTAAACGCGCTAGATAAGACAAATAATACTAAACATAGGAAAAAAGCTGTTTTTATTGGGAATCCTTTTAACATACTTACCTGTTTTCTATTTTTGGGCCAACTGCCATATGTGGCAACATATCAGATCCTATTATATATTTTTTGGAATCTTTTAGTATTACCTCTATAGCATCTAGATACATTCTATTCTTTGTAATAATTTTTTGATTTAGATATTGAGTATAGACAGCGAGAAAACGCTGCGTATCACCTGATGCTTTAGAGATAGTTTCTTGTTTATAACCTTCTGCTGCCTCAAGAATTTTTGCGGCTTCTCCACGAGCTTTAGGAATAATATCGTTACTATATGCTATAGCTTGGTTAATTTCACGTTCTTTATCAGCTTTTGATGTCTGAACATCTCTATATGCATCAATTACTTCAACAGGTGGCTCGGCCTTCAATAATTGTACCATTTCGATCTCTATTCCAGTTTTGTACTGATCCAGGGTTTTCTGGACAAGAGCTTCAATTTTATTTGCTATTTCTTGTTTTTGACTTGATAATATTGATAATATGGGAGTTTCTCCTATCACCTCTCTTATCGCACTTTCAGACGCTGCTTTTACCGCTTCTTCAGGTTGTGCTATGTTAAAAATATATTCTTCTAAATCTTTTATATGCCACATAACAATACAATTTAGATCTATAATATTTTCATCCCCTGTGAGCATAGTGCTTTCATGCTGTATGTTTTTAGGATTTTCAGAATATGTATTTGATCTATAACCTATTTCTATTGTCCTTGAAATATTTACATCTTCTACTATAACAGTCTCAAAAGGAAATGGAAAATGATAATTAAGCCCAGGAGTTGCCGTTCTAACGTAGGCTCCAAATCTTAAAACAACAGACTGTTCGCCTTCATCAACCTTATAGAAACCAGTCATAAACCACAAAATTATTGCAGCAAACAAGATAATTATCCCCGTTTTTGGAGAAAATGGCGCAAAATCTGGCATCTTAAAATCCATATTTACCTTTGAAGAATTCCTTCTTATTTTTTTAAAAAATTCTTCTCCATCATTATCCCCATTATCGTCCCATGGTGATTTTTTCATACTACCTCAAAATTTTTATGAGACATAATAACTACTCCGACTAAAAAAACTAAACCAGCGTACCACACAATATATTTATCTGTTATCCTAAAAGCAAGATATAGATTAGTATTATTGAGTAATAAATATCATTTATAAATGAAAAAACAGTATCTTATATGTATTTTGATATTTTTATGCGTCTCTTTTTCTAGTTCTGCTGATGATACATGGGATAACGTAAGATTAGAAGGTCTTGCAGCTGGAAGAACATATGCTGTCGAAAGTGGGACTGGATTTTTTGTGTCTAAAAATATTATAGTGACAAGTAGACATGTAGTACAAAATTGTTTAAATATTGCTGCAAGAGGCGCAATAGATCCAACAAAACTGGTATTGCTAAACGATAATTCAATAGAAGATTTAGCTATTTTACAATCCAAAAATGAAGTGACTCACTTGCCATATTTAAGAATTAATTACTCAGCTTTATCAATAAATGATACAATTTTTACCATAGGATACCCACTTGATAGAGGAGAATCTGGGATATATATTTTAAAACAGGCTCAAGTTCTAAGAGTTTTTAAAAATCCAAATTCAGATTATACAGAAATAGAGTTTACAGACTCAGTAGATCATGGGAACAGTGGAGGTCCAGTTTTAGACGCAAATGGGAATATTATAGGAGTAGTCAAAGCAAAGGCCACATATACAGATAGAGTAACAGGAATAAAAACTATAGCAGGGGTAGCAGTGGGTTTAGATAGCCTCATATCGTTTTTAGATAGTAATAAGGTGGATTACTACAAAAACTATACATATGATGTCTTAACAAATTACAGAAATGACATAAGTGCACAAAACTACATAGTTAATATTCATTGCATAAAGGAAGCCACTATCAAAGAAATTTCTAGCTAATCCAACCTAACAACTTGATCCGCATTATCAATTTGCTCAGTAGTGTCTATTGATGGCGCGTCGTGCTGCAGTTTTAGTGGCTTCTTTAGACCACATCCAACTACAAATAAAGTAGAAAAAGCTAAGATCAAAATTTTTTTCATATTTATTTTATTTATATTTTATTTCCTATATACTGGGGACAATCAACTGGAACTTTGTATGACTTTTGTTATATGAAAATTAAATTATGATCATAGTACGATTTATTACAATAATTATTTTGTTTTTTTCTGCAAACACCTACGCGCATGAAAATACTTCTAATTGGAAAATCCAAAGAATCGAAACCCCAACACGTATTCCTGGAGATATAGCCTTTTATGATGAAAATAATGAAAAAAAATTTATTGAAGATTTTGAAGGAAAAACACTGTTAATGGTATTTTGGGCTACATGGTGTGCACCATGCCTTCAAGAAATGGTAGAGCTTGACGCATTGAAAAAAGATTTTAGAAAACTCCAATTGGATATATTACCAATTTCACAAGATTATCATGGTGCAACAATTGTTAAAGAATTTTATAAAAAAAATAACATCAGGTATCTTCCTATATATCTTGATTACAAAAACTCAATCTTTAGGGAAATGAGGATGGTTGGGCTCCCCACATGCTACATAGTTGATTCCGAGGGTTTTATTAAAGCTATTATTACTGGTAGTATAAACTGGTATGATGAATCTTTACGCAAAATATTATTGGAGTATATTGGAGGACATCCTGTGATGCCAATCAATAGCTACAAGGATCACTCTCTAAATCAACAAATTAAAATACCAAAAATAGAGGAAGCTAGTAAAGAAACATCAAAAGTTGAAGAACCTAAAATTATTAAAGAAGAAAAAGTAAATAATCTACCTAAAAAAACAACTAAGGAGTAATTATGACGCAAAAAATAATATCAAATAATAGTGTTGCTGAAACAAGAAAAGAATTTTCATTATATGATTTTGTAATCAATCTTCTAACCCTATCGCCACTTAGAAATAACACACCAACCGTCTCAGTACTAAGATTTGTAGGGACCATAGGGAAACTAGGAGGAGTCAAATGCGGTGGATTATCCCTTGAGGATCTAAATCCTCTTATTGAAAAAGCTTTTGAGTTTAAGAAACTTGCAGCTGTTTGTATAATAATAAATTCTCCAGGCGGATCACCTGTACAATCTGAACTAATAGCAAATAGAATTATAAATCTATCAAAAGAGAAAAAAATCCCAGTATATAGTTTTATTGAAGATGTTGGGGCATCCGGCGGGTATTGGTTAGCATGTGCTGGCAATGAGATATATGCCTCAAAATCTTCCATTATAGGTAGCATTGGTGTAGTGAGCAGAGGATTTGGATTTAAAGAAGCAATAGAAAAAATTGGAATTGAAAGAAGAGTATATACATCTGGCACAAATAAGTCAATTCTTGACCCGTTTACATCTGCAAAAAAGGAAGATGTAGATATTATTAAAAAAATCCAAACTTATGTTCATGCACATTT
>JABDAD010000004.1 GCA_013289335.1 Alphaproteobacteria bacterium
TATTTCTCTCATTTCTTCTATATCTCCACTACAATGCAGAACATAATCACATCCTGCATTAAGTGCTTTAATAGTCTTTTCTGCATATGTTCCTGATAATGCTTTCATTGTTATACAATCAGTTATTATCTTTCCTTTAAAACAAATTTTTTGCCTTATGTAATCTATAGCTTTTTTTGAAAATGTAATGGGGTTTTCAGAATCAAGGCAATTATAGATTATATGCGCTGTCATTGCATAATTTGAATGTATGGAAAGTTCCTTAAATACTAAAAAATCCGTTACTTCTAACTCAGCAAGATTTGCTTCTATATAAGAAAGTTCTATATGACTATCATTAAAAGCTCTACCGTGACCTGGTATGTGCTTTATTACAGCTTCAACTCCTGCATTTCTATGTGCTGCAATTACAGCACGACAAAATAGAGTCACTATTTCTGGATCATTTCCAAAACTTCTATCTCCGATAATATTATTGGCAAAAGGATAATATAAGTCAGCCACTGGCGTACAATTTACAGTAATACCAAATTTTGCTAATTCTAAAGCCATTTCATAATTACTATTAAAAATTTCATTATATATTAGATTTCGGTCTTCCGTTTTAACACGATCTGCAAAATTTTTAGGAGATGGATAATTTTTGGTATGTGGCTCTCTAAGTCTTTGCACTCTTCCACCCTCCTGATCTATAAGAATTAATGGTTTTTCCTCTTTATACATGGTGTTGATAGAAAGAATAAGTTCAGTAAGTTGCTGTTTTGATTCAATATTCCTTGTAAAAATAATATATCCAGCTGGTTTATATGACATAAACAAATCAATCTCATCTCTTGACAATTCAGTTTTTTTTATTCCAAAAATTACAGGCGTCATAATTGTTATCTTAGTTAATATTAATTAAAAGTTTACATTCTCTGTTTCTTTAGAACAAGCCAAGTTGAAAGAATTGTTATAGAACATGCACTCATTAAATAATATGCAACTACGTCAACCATACTAAATTTATCGATAAGCCACATTGAAATAATTGGAGCCACACCTCCAAAAGCTACTGAGGTAAAATTCCAGCAAAATGCTACACTTGTTGCCCTTATGTTTGTAGGGAATGATTCGGCAACGAGTGGATTTAATGTTCCTTCAGTCATCCCTATCAAGATCCCCATTAAAGTAGAGAAAAATAATATATAAGAATTATCACTCTTGAGAGATAATATGAAAGGATAGGAAACTACAAAAATACCCAAAGTTCCAAAAATAATAATATATCTTTTCTCAATTTTATCTGATAAATACCCAAATATGATGGTAGCAAGTGTGTAGCTTACCACAGTCAACAAGTTATACTTACCTGCAGTATAAGTATCATAACCCAAGAAATTCATCATCATTGTTTTGCCAAAAATGAATACAACAAAAAACGAAATTTGTGTTGTAAGAAAAATTGCGAAAAGCCCTAGCAACGTTGATTTATGATTTTTAAACATCTCCTTAATAGGATTAGTAACGAGTTTGTTTTCCTTTTGCGCGTCCAAAAAATCATCAGTTTCCAAGAGAGTTTTTCTCATATAAAAAGCAGCAATGGAACCAATAATACTAACAAAAAATGGTATTCTCCATGCAAATAAATAAATTTGTTCTTTTGTGGCGAATGCTTCTACTACAAAAATAGTACACGAACTTAGTACAAGGCCAGTGCCAACACCCGTAAGAGCAAGAGATCCAAAAAAACCACGCCTATATTTTCCAGCAGATTCATAAAGATAAACACATGACCCTCCAAATTCTCCTCCAAGAGCTATACCCTGTACTATACGTATAATAATAAGTATTGTCGGCGCAGCTATGCCTATTTGTTTATATGTTGGCAATAAACCAATGCATAACGTTGGAATTGACATTAGAAGCATAGTAACCGTTAACATCTTCTTTCTACTATATCTGTCACCTATATAACCAAAAACAATACTTCCAATTGGTCTTGCAGCGAGTCCTACAGCAAAAGTTGCAAATGTCATCATCATTGAAACATAAAGATCTGAAATTGGAAAAAACAAATCTCCAATTACTGGTGCAAAATATGCGTATAACGTATATTCATACCACTCAATAACGTTTCCGACCGAAGCAGATATCGTAGATTTTATAATATTTCTAGACATTGATAACAGTGAAATTAATAAAAAACTATTATATTTTTTTTATATATTAGGTCAATAGTACTTCGACTATAGTCGAATAATTTGAAATTTGTGCTTGGATCTGTAAAAGTGCGAATCCCTTTACTTCGCGTCATTCCTACGAAAGTAGGAATCTATTTTTTAGATAGAAACTTTATACTATAATGGACAAGGCTGATATTACTAATTCCTTTGCTTAACAAAACTTCCTGGAGCCATTTCTATAAATTTTACAGCTTTATAATCTATAGCATCTATCTTTTTTCCGCTTCTTTCTGTAAGCCAAGTGACCCAATGGTTCCACCAAGACCCTTCGTGTTCTGTTGCTCCTTTCAGCCATTCATCAGAACTATTGATCAATTTGTCATTAATCCAATAACTATACTTTTTACGAAAAGGAGAATTAATGACACCTGCAATATGTCCTGATGCTGTTAAACAAAATCTACTATTTTTTGAATTTTGAGAAATCAGCTTATATCCAGAATATGTAGATTCCCAGGGAGCAATGTGGTCCTCTACGGCTGATAGAAAAAATGTTGGGATATTTATTTTTGTTAAATCAATATCTTGACCTAGTAATTTTATTCCACAAGGTGTGATTAAAGCATTTTTTATATACATATTATCTAGATAAAACTCGTGCATTTCTGCAGGCATATTTGTTGTATCCGCATTCCAATAAAGAAGGTCAAATGCTAAAGGCTTTTTTCCTAACAAATAATTATTTATAACAAATGACCAGATAAGTTCATTAACCCTTAAAAGACTGAAAGCATAGGACATATATTTCCCATTAAAAACACCATTTTTATGCAATTCTTCTCTAATTGCTCCAATGGTTCTATCGTTAATAAATAACCCAAGCTCACCAGGCTCTGAAAAATCAAGCATCGTTGCTAAAAAAGTGGAAGATGAAAATGGGTTCTTTTTTAATGTCTCATAATAAGAAATAGCACAAGCTGCCAGTGTCCCACCAAGACAATATCCTAATAAGTTGAATTTGTCATATCCAAACTCTTTTTGCAAATGCTCAATTGGTTCCACGACTCCTTCTTTTAAATAATCTTCCAAATTCTTATTAGCATAATCCGAGGACGGGTTTACCCAAGAAACTAAATATACTTGAAAACCCTGATCTACTAAAAATTTTACAAATGAATTATCATGTGAAAGGTCTAATATATAGTATTTATTAATCCAAGGTGGGATAATAAAAATAGGTATTTTATAAATTTGTGATATTGGTTCATAACAAATCAGCTGCATCAAATCATTTTGAAAAATAATTTTTCCACTAGTAGAGGCAAGATTCACACCAAGAGAAAACATATCTTTTGAAACTGTCGAGATAGAAAATAGAATATCTGATCTTTTTATATCTTCCAAAAAATTTGTGATTCCCTGAATTAGATTTTTTCCATTTGAATTTACAAGTTCGTTTATAACTTCCGGATTTAAATTAGCGTAATTGGCAGGGCAAGCAGCATTTAACAGTTGTTCAGTATAAAATTCCAACAACCTCTTTTGAGAATTTGGAACATCAAGTTGAGTAACCATCGATCTATAGAAATCTGAAGACATTAGATAGAATTGCTTTACAAAGTTAAAATAAATACTTTCTTGCCAAGCTTTATTTTTAAATCTTTTATCACGAGTTGGAGCCTCATATAGTTCAAAACCATTATTACCGTTAACTTTATCCATAAAGTGAAACATAAGATTTGACACTTTAGAAGCATATTCCATACTATGCTTAAAGAATTTAGCTGGATTGTTTGTAAAGTCTGTCACAGCATCAATATAGATTTTCTGTATTGAAGACATATCAACCAGAGGGTTTGCAATAGTGTCAAATTTCTTTTCTACAAGAAGCTTCATTGCTTCCACATATTTACTATTAAACTCTTGAAGGTTGGCGATAAAATCTTCGCTATCCATTTATAATTACTCCACACACAATTTTCATAAAATAACAAAAAATTAGACAATTTAATATCGATATTATACGATAACTATAATTCTCGCCGTCTCATTTTTAGTATGGTAAACGTCACAAGAAGACTTGTCCATAATTGCGAAATGCTAGAAATCACACCAAGCCCACTAGAAATAACTGAGAGAGGTTGAAGTAGAGCTGCAACGCCAATTGAAAATGCCACTACTCTCACTGTAGCCTTTATCGAGTTTTTAGGATTTACAAAAGTTTTAAATACAAAATGCACGATCAAAACCATTAATATTTTCCCAAATATCAATGAACCAAAATTAAGGGCTAATATTAGAGGGATTCCAATTAGAATATATATTGGTTCTACATAATCCATATACTCTTTTAACAATTTTGTAATTTCTTCTCTATCAATAGTTTTTTTTGACGTTCCAAAAATATTAGCATAATCATATGAAAATTGCTGAGAATTCTCACCGGAAAACGCCAAATTTATAATTAATCTAGATTTTCCAAAAACAATAGGAATAGTCCTCTTAACAGAGTTTGACATTTTATCTTCTGCATCTATTGCTATAATCGATTGTTTGTTATTTTCAGTAGTTAATATAATAGGCTCACTTTCTGTACTTGAAATTGTAGATCCATTATAATCAAATGCTTGCCAACGAGATAATATATAATCTATTGATGCCACCTGTGCATTTGATATAATCCGAGTGTCATAATAATTACGTATTGCTGTTAACTTTGTCATAATAAATATAGAGGCAGTGATAGTACCAATAAATGAGAGTATGAAGACATATCTAAGGCCATAGCCTGTAAAATCTGAATATACTTTTGAATAGAATTTCGGGCTAATAATTGACAATTTCAAAAAGTGAGCTAGATTCTTTATGCTATCATATATTCCAAACAGATATCTTGTCATATTATATATTTTTGTCTAAAATGCCCCATGAATTTTGCACCTGGTTTTTCTGGTGAAGGCATTATAATGGAACAGAAAGAAAAAATAAATAGCAACTATAGAAAACTTAGCAATTCTATACGCGTTTTATCAGCAGATGCTGTAGAAAAAGCAAATTCTGGGCATCCTGGCCTTCCTCTTGGTTTTTCTGATGTATTTACAGTACTTGTAACAAAATTTTTAAAATACATACCGCAAAATCCAAGGTGGTTTGGACGTGATAGGCTTATTTTATCAGCAGGCCATGGTTCCATGCTCTTATATTCTTTTTATTATTTAGCAGGTTTTCTAGATTATAATTTAGAAAACTTGCAAAATTTTAGACAATTTCAATCAAAAACGCCTGGCCACCCTGAATATGATTGCAATAATCCTATTGAAACTACAACAGGGCCACTTGGACAAGGTTTTGCTAATTCTGTTGGAATATGTATAGCGCAAAAAAAATATCAGCAAAAATGGGGCGATCTTGGTAAATGGAAGACTTATTGTATTGTTGGTGATGGTTGTTTAATGGAAGGAATAAGTCACGAAGCTGCAAGTCTTGCTGGACATTTGAAACTCGGTGGTTTAATAGTTCTCTTTGATGACAATCAAATTAGCATAGATGGGCCAACAAATCTCACAACTAGCGATGATCACTTAGCAAAATTTAGAGCGTTTGGGTGGGGAGTTGAATCTATTGATGGGCATGATTTTGATGCTATTAACTCTGCATTATCTAGAGCGCAGAATTCTGAGATACCATATTTGATAGCTTGTAAGACCAAAATTGGATACGGAGCTGGGGCTAAAGAAGGTACAGAAAAATGCCACGGATCAGCGCTTGGAAAAGAATACATAGACATACTTAAAAAAAATCTTGCTTGGCCTGAAGAACCATTTTTTATCCCTTCGGAATATAAAAAATTATGGGAAGAATCTTGGATTTTTAATAAAAATTATTACAAAAAATGGACTGAAGATTTTAAAAAATTAGATAATGAACAGCAAAAATATTTGAAATGTTATGACAGTAAAACTTCTGAACTAATATTACCTTTTTATGAATCAGAAGCTACCAGAGTCTCAGCTGGAAAATTATTAGAACAACTTTTAATAAAAAGTGAAAAAATAATAATTGGCTCTGCTGATTTATCTCATTCTAATTGTTTATATAGTAAAACATGCAAACCTATAACTTCTAGTGATTTTAGCGGTAATTTTATCCACTATGGGGTCAGAGAAAATGCAATGTCTGCGATTATGAATGGATTAGCTACACAAAATTTTTTGCCAATTGGCGGAACATTTTTAGTTTTTTCAGACTATATGAGGCCTTCAATAAGGCTTTCAGCTATCATGCGACTCCCATGCATATATGTTATGACCCATGATTCTATAGGAGTTGGCGAAGATGGTCCAACTCATCAGCCAGTAGAACATTTAGCATCTCTAAGAGCAATGCCAGGTCTTAATATATATAGGCCTGCTGATGCGCTTGAAGTTGAAGTTTGTATAAATATGATTTTAGCAAGTCGTATTCCTTCAATACTTGCTTTAACTCGTCAGACTGTACACAAATTAGAGTTTTCAGAAATAAGAAAGAAAAATATGGAAAAAGGCGCATATATTATTGACTCTGATATTGGGAATATTGATGTGTCAATTTGGGCTACAGGTTCAGAAGTTAATACGGCACTTGAGGTGAAAAAACTTCTTAATAAAGCCACATTAAAAGTTAGAATAATCTCTGCACCTTCCATTGAATTGTTCTTTTCTCAAGGTACAAAATATAAGAACAAATTGTTAAATAATGCAGGCTTAATTGTTGCAGTAGAAGCTGCTGCTAAATTTGGCTGGGAGAGAGTCATCGGAGGTAATGGTATGTTTTTTGGAGTAAACGATTTTGGAATATCTGCACCATGCCCTGACGTGTATAGTTATTTCGGAATTACGGCACAAAATATAGCAAATAAAATAATAGAAAGATTACATGATAAGAATTGGAATTAATGGGCTTGGTAGAATAGGTAGACTTGTGCTTCGCGCAGCCCTTGAAGATAAACACATAGAGATTGGGCTAGTTAATACACCAGGAGATCCAAATATAGTATCTCATCTTTTGAAGTATGATTCTATCCACGGTAAATCTTCTTATGACTTTTCTTTCGATTCTGGTTTTTTAATTATTGGAAGAAAAAAAATTTCCATTTCTTCTTATAAAAATCCGAGCGAGATTAATTCGAAAAACATAGACATTATGCTCGAATGTAGCGGCAAATTTAATAAAAGGAAAGATGCAGAACTTCATATTAAAGCTGGAGCAAAAAAAGTTATTATATCAGCACCATCAAGTGATGCTGATGCTACCATTATATGTGGTGTGAATGATAATATGCTTGTTCGTGACAATAATATTATATCAATAGGTTCTTGTACAACAAATGCCCTTGCGCCAATTGTAAAAATTATAAATGATAATTTTGGGATAGATAGTGGATATGTTACAACAATACATGCATATACTGGAGATCAAAATCTTGTAGATAATTCTCACAAAGATATCAGAAGAACAAGATCAGCAGCCCTGTCTATGATACCGACAAAAACTGGCGCAGCAGAGACTCTTGGGCTAGTTATTCCAGAATTAGCAGGGAAAATTTATGGGTCTGCTGTTAGAGTGCCTGTACCTAACGTCTCCATGCTTGATATGGTTTTGAATTTGAATAAAAATGCTTCAAAAGAATCAATAAATGCCACTATTTTAACAGAAGCTAAACATATGAAATCTATACTAGGCGTTACAGAAGCAGAATTGGTTTCAATAGATTACAATCATTCAAGCTATAGCACCATTTTCGACCCATTTGAGACTTATGTTATAGGCTCTAAGATGGTTAGATTAGTTTCATGGTATGATAATGAATGGGGTTTTGCGAAGCGGATGATTGACGTAGCAAAATTACTTTATAGTAAAAGCTAATGCTAAAACAAATTACAGATTTAAACGTAACAAATAAAAGAATATTGGTTCGCATTGATCTCAATTTACCAAGAAAAGATGGAAAAATTTCAGATTATACACGAATAGAGAGATCCATAAAAACAATAAAATATCTTTTGGAAAATGGAGCTAAAGTTATCATCATATCTCACCTTGGTAGGCCGAAAGGAAAATATTTAATGGAACTGAGCTTAGCTCCAATCGCTGATGAAATTGAGAAATATCTTGGTAAAAAAGTAAAATTTGCAAGTGATATATTTTCAAGCAATTTAGTTACAAAAACAAACGAAATGGAAGCTGGTTCAGTTATGCTTCTTGAAAATTTGCGATTTTATGAAGGAGAAGAAAAAAATAGTGCAGAATTTGTAAATCGCCTATTAATGCTTGGTGATTTATATGTTAACGATACATTCTCATGTTCTCACCGTAAACATGCTTCAATATATGGAATTGCAGAAAAAATTCCATCCGCTGCTGGATTTTTACTTATTGATGAGCTTGTAAATATTGAGAGAATTCTAAGTGATCCTAAAAAACCTGTCCTTGCAATTATAGGCGGTTCCAAAATTTCAACAAAATTACAGCTCTTAAAAACCCTAGTCACAAAAATGGATTATCTTGTTATAGCAGGAGCTATGGCAAATAGTTTTCTATATGCACAAAATATTCATATTGGCAACTCTCTTCATGAAGCTTCTCTTGTTTCAGAAGCTTTAGAAATTTTGAAACTTGCAAAAATTTCTCAATGTAAAATTATTTTACCAATTGATTTTATAACTAGTGAGAATTTGGTAATGCATGCTGATTCCAAAATTGTGAGTAGTTCTGAAAAATTTACTGGAGGTATTTATGATATCGGGCCAAAAACTCTTAACTTAATAGGAGAATTAATAAAAAAATCAGCAACAATAATTTGGAATGGACCTGTTGGCGCTTTTGAAATAGAACCGTTTGATATATCTACAAGGCAAATAGCAAGGCTTATAGCTTCTGCCACTAAATATGAAAATAAAATTTCAATAGCTGGAGGAGGTGATACACTTGCCGCTATAAAATCATCAGGCCTTTTATCATCTTTTTCCTATATTTCAACCGGGGGAGGAGCTTTTCTTGAATGGCTTGAGGGTAGAGACCTTCCAGGTATAAGTATATTAAGATATGGATGATGCAACCAGAGATCAATTATTACACTGAACTAAATTTTAGAATATGTATAAATATCGTAAATAAAATAATTAAATAATCTTCAATTTCATGCTATGCTGAAGTTCCACATCAACTTCAATATATGTATGAAAAAAAAACCTACTCTGCATGAAAAGCAAAAAAATAAGAACTACTTTATACTAACAATGTTGGTAGCTCTTGTGCTTATTTTTTTCACAGTTTCTTTGGTTAAATTAGGTGCATTCTAGATCCCCACAAAATTTACTTAAATCTCTAGTACTTCTAGTAATTTGCATGGTATTTTTGAGCTTTGCATCCGTACCTATTTACAATATTTTTTGTAAAGTGACGGGTATTGGAGGAACTGTCAGAGAATCTACTGGCTCTACAAAAAAAGGTAAAAGACATATAATAATAAGATTTGATGCGAATGTTGAACCTTCATTAAAATGGAAATTTTACTCAAAACAAAAAGAAGTAGAAATAGTAACAGGCGAGAATAATTTGGTTTTTTATGAAGCAGAAAATCATGATAAAAAATCAATTATAGGTACAGCAATATATAATATTACTCCTTTTAAAGCAGGCAAATATTTCAATAAAATACATTGCTTTTGCTTTGAAGAGCAAATGTTAGAGGCTGGTAAAAAAGTTATATTTCCTGTGTCATTTTTTATAGATGCAGATTTTGATAAAGATCCAGACATGAAAGATGTAAGTACTATTACTTTGTCATATAGTTTTTTTAAAGTAGCGGAACTTTAAATTTTGCTATTATGTAATCTTATAGAAGAAACTATGTGATTTTGTTTGCATCCAAAAATTACTTTAATATAGAATCTACAAAATTATTGAGAAATATGTTAGGTTGCATTAGAATTACTATTGTATATCGAATAAAAGACTATGTCAGATAATCATACTCATCCTTTTCATATAGTGCATCCAAGCCCATGGCCTATTTGTACTTCCATTGCATTATTTTTTACAACTTTAGGTGCAGCCTTATCTTTTCATGGGCATGTACTAGGCCATGGTTTTTGTGCTGTTGGTTTTGTTTTGCTGATAATTACAGTATTTTCTTGGTGGAAAGATGTGATACACGAAGGTAGACAAGATAAAGCTCACTCAGATGAGGTTAGGCATGGCCTTCGCATTGCGATGGCATTATTTATTATATCTGAAGTTGCGTTTTTTTTCGTATTTTTTTGGTCGTTTTTTAGAGCTTGGCTGGATCCAGTTCATTTACTAGATGGTGTGTGGGCAACTATACTAAGTTCTTGGCCACCTGAAGGTATCACAACATTTGATGCTTGGGATATTCCATTTATTAATACGCTTATTTTATTACTTTCTGGTTCAACTGTGACGTGGGCTCATTACGCTTTAGATGATAATAATCAAGCTGAAACAACTCAAGCTCTTGGTATTACGGTACTTCTTGGTATTAGTTTTACATGTTTTCAAGCATTTGAATATTTCCATGCTCCATTTAAATTTCATGATGGTATATATGCAGCTAATTTTTATTTAGCAACAGGATTTCATGGCCTACACGTCATTATTGGAACTATATTTTTAACAGTTTGTTATTTTAGATCTAAAGCCGGCCATTTTGTTGAAGGAAATGGTCATCTAGGATTTGAATTTGCAGCATGGTACTGGCATTTCGTTGATGTTGTCTGGCTATTTTTATTTATATTTGTATATGTGTTAAGTGGAGAATAATACTGTAATGAGGTTATATGTCCAGGTCTTCAGATTCATCACTAGAACCAGTAAGCGATAAGATCTTAATCCCTTCCAAATCAAGTCTCAAAGGAGTCCTCCTATATAGCCCTAACCATTCAACTCCTAGCGAAGAATTATTAGAATTATATAAACAGTCAGGGTATCTTATTATTGGAGACGGAAAAACCAACATTACGGAACAGTACATAAGAGAACTAATTTCCGCTACCGGAATGGAGGTAAATTCTGGTACTAGATGGGATATTTTTGCTCACGGAGATATAAGTGTATTAAAAGCTAGTGAAACTAGCGAAAAATCAATACATTTATCTTGGGTTGCAGATTCACATACACCGCAGCCTACACGTCAAATACTCACAATAATTAGAAAAATATCCTTAGAAAAACCAACAGAAGTTCATGTTCATAGCTGTTTTGGAGGCGCAAGCGCAAGAGATGCTGATGAACTTCCGAAAGGATCGATACTCATTTGTCATGGTTCTGAAAATAGGTATTCTACACTTGTCTCTGCGGAGGCCATGGTAATTCGCAACATAAAACATAGACAAAAAACTGAAAAAAAAGGCAAAATAGCAAAAAATAAATTAGATTTAAATTATATTCTTACATCTGTACATGATGCATTAGGACAAAAATGTTTTGTAGGAATAAGTGGTGTCGAAGAAACAATAAGGCACAGAGTTTCAGGCAGACGGAGCTATACAGACAAAGATATAAGAAAATTAACATCATCCTTTGTAAAAGAAATATATGATAAGATGAAGGCAATTTCTTTTGATAATGAATTTATAGAATTATCTCAAAGATATATTCCTCCACAAATTACAAGTAAACAAATAGAGTATTTTAGGGCTGAAAGATTCGATATGGAGGTAGTTAATTCCAGACCAAAATTCCTTAAATTTGTTGAAAGACCAGAAAATAAAGATTACGTTCTAGAACAATTAGAAAAAAAAGCAGGAAGATGCACTATATTACAATCAATGTTAGGTGGCGGGTATGGTGATGGTGATAATACTGACTATAGTCCAGATGATGACTCATCATCTGGAGGACCATATTCGCATATTCCATTCTTAAATTCTTTCTTAAAATCTGCAAAACTCAAACATATTGCTAAATTGGTAGGACATAAGGATTTCCAAAAATTTTGGTTAAATTATTTATACAACTCATCAACGGAAGATCTCAAACCTCTAATAAAAGCATTTGCTAAGCTTAAAAATAGTCGATTTGATAGTGTTTTAGATAATATTTGTGAAGCTGTAGACCATAAAGATAATTTATTAGCGTGTATGCTAGCATTTGATGATAAAAAGTTCAATGATTTAAGATTACCATTATTCAAAATATTAGGGGAAAAGAGATGGAGTAAAATGCTATTAGAACCTGGATACACACCAATATTCTACTTAGCAAAAAAAGATACTCCTACAAAAGAAATTCTGAGGATTTTTACACTAGTAAAATTATGTACGCCTAAATCACTAGATGCATTATGTGCAAATTATCCTGATGGAACCAACATCTTAAGCATTTTTATGAGATATGATCAAGAAAAATTTGATGCAATAAAAGACTCTTTCCTCGAAGTATTTGGCAAAGAACGTATACAAAAAATGTTTAACGAAAATCCTTCTTTGTTGTGGGATCCAAAAGCATATAGAAGATTCAAATTTATATGGCCATCTAATCCTACATATACTCCAGCGACTGTGGTAACACCAGAGATTTTTACAAATGTTCCTTCTCCTTTGTTAGTCGAACTTGGAAAAAAACTATCACCTGAGTATCACATGAAAAACTCACATACAGATAGACCATTGCCTTCTTATACTGAATCTAAAAATAGTATATCTAAGTAGTTTTTTGTCAGAAATCATATGGATAAATGTCGACCATACTACCATTTTGCTTCTGGAGGCATAGACATTAAAATCGCTTCCACGTTACCGTCCGTCATAAGCCCAAATCTTGTGCCTCTGTCGTATAGTAGATTAAATTCAACATATCTTCCACGTTTTACAAGTTGATATTCTTTTTGCTTTTTGTTCCATTTTTTATACATTTTTTTTCTTATAATATCCGGATATACGTATCTAAATGTCTTTCCAATTTCTTTAGTAAATGAAAAATCATTTTCAAAATTTGAACTATTTAAATAATCATAAAAAATTCCACCAACACCTCTTGGTTCATTTCTATGTTTCAAAAAGAAATATTCGTCACATTGCTTCTTAAATCTTGTGTAATACTCTGGGTCATACTTATTGCAGACCTCTTCGAAAGCTTTATGGAATTCTTCTGTTTCTGAATCAATTGGATAAATTGGTGTTAAATCTGCCCCTCCACCAAACCAGGAGTTAGCAGTTTCAATATAACGTGTATTGAAATGCGCTGCTGGTACAAGAGGTGAGTTCATATGAGCAACTATAGAAATACCAGTAGCAAAAAATTCATTGCTATGCTCAGTCCCAGGAATTTCTTTTGCAAAATTGCTAGAAAAATTACCACTTACGGTCGAAATATTTACACCAACTTTTTCAAAAACATTCCCACGCATAATAGAAATTTCTCCCCCACCACCTTGAACACTATCCCATTTTTTCCTCTCAAACTTTCCTGGATGAAGATTGTATTTTAATGCATATTCATCCTCAAGTCTTTCATAAGAGTCACATATTACATCCCGTAATTTCTTGAACCATAGACTAATTTGTAATTTTTTTCTATCCATTACAAAATCTCTAAAATTTCTTTTGCAGCAACTTTGCTGGGGAAGTCTATATCTGATTTCATATCTTCTAATATTGCCAAAGTATCTTTTATTTGTTTATCTCTTATTCTTTTATTTGAAAGAAGCTCTGAGAGTTTTGATGCTATATTTTGAGATGTACAATTATTTTGCAGCAATTCCGGAATTATTTCCCTATTAGCAAAAATATTGATTAAGTTTACAAATTTTACCAAAATTACAGATTTTATATATAGACCTGTGAACCAATTTAGCTTGTAAGCAACTACCTGAGGCGTCCCGTGAATGGCGATTTCTACCGAATTTGTGCCAGATTTTGCAAGTGAGACATCTGCAGTCTTATAGCACTCAAATTTATCTTCTAAAGTTATTAAAATATCATTTATATTGTTTTTTGACACATATTCTTGAATTGTATCTTTTATCTCTTGGTTTGCAGCAAGAATTACTGTCGCTAATTTATAATTTAGTTGCAAAATCTGTACTGCACCTAAAAAAATCGCTAAATGTTTCTTAATCTCGCCATTTCTACTACCTGGAGTGATACATAACATTTTTTTATCTTTACTAATATTATATTTCTTACGAAAGATATTTTTATCTTCGCAAAATTTTTGCTCAAAAGTGAAATTTCCAACAAATTTAGATTTCAATCCTTCTTTTTCAAAATATGGAGGTTCAAATGGAAGTATTGTTAGAAGAAGATCATAAACTTTTGCAAACTTTGCTGCTCTTTCTGGCTTATATGCCCACACAGAAGGTGCAATAATATGAACAAATTTTGCGTCGATTTTTCCCTTTAAAATAGAAGCAATCCTATAGCAAAATCCAGGTGAGTCTATCGTTATAACTATGTTAGGCTTAAAAGTTTTTATTGTATCTACAGTAAGATTAATGAGTTTTTTTAAATGAAATATATGAGGTAAAATTTCAAAAATACCCATAAGACTAATTTCATTCATTGGAAAGAGAGATTTTATACCACTATTTTCCATTTTATTCCCACCAACACCCATAAACACTATGTCTGAATCCTGTAACTTAAGTTCATCTACGATTAGAGAACCAATCCTATCTCCTGAGCTCTCTCCAGCTATTATAAAAATCTTTTTTGACATTTTCTTATGTGTCCATATTATTAATGTATGAGGATTATAGTCGATATTATAAGAGAACACAAACAATGGAATCAGCTCAAATTTATTAGCAAAAGATTCATACATAAGATTATTGAGGTCACGTTATCACAAGTAAATAAGTTTCAAAAATGCAAACAACTAGAAGTTGCGATTTTGTTATGCAACAATGAAATGATTTCATCTCTTAATAATGAGTTTAGAAATAAGAATTCTGTAACAAATGTTTTATCTTTCCCAGACAGGGATCTGATTTATTCAAAGATTACAGTGGATTCATTTATTGGTTCTGTTAATCTTGGCGATATTGCAATGTCATTTGAAGTAATTGATCAGGAAGCTAAAGCTTTTAATATAAGCTTTGAAAATCATTTTACTCATCTATTAGTGCATGCTATACTGCATCTGGTCGGTTACGATCACAAAGAAGATGTTGACGCTGAGATGATGGAAAATTTAGAAATAACAATACTAAAGGAATTTCACATAAAAAAGCCTCCAATATATGACTAAAAAATATATAAAATCATCAAATAATAAGGGCAAAAGAAGAACTCTTACACAAGTTTTGAAGAGTTTTTTCACTTATTATATTAATAATAAAAAAACTGATATAAAAACACCTCCAGATTCATTTGAAACTACAATTAACGAAATAAAAAATACAGCAAATCTCATGTCTGATGAAGAGAAGCATATTTTTAATAATTTTCTTCTTTTTGGACAAAAAACTCTTATTAAAGTCATGATACCGAGAAGCGATATTTGCGCCGTTCCTTTGACTTGCTCCCTTTCCGAAATAAGTAAAATAGTTGTAGAAAATGGCCATGCAAGAACCTTAGTGTATGAAGATACTCTTGATAATATCTTAGGATTTGTCCACATTAAAGATTTATTCAATACTATTGTTCAAAAAAAAGAATATAATCTGAAAAAATTGGTAAGGAAACCTATAGTCTCCGCACCTTCAATGAAATTAGTTGATCTTCTTGCTGAAATGCAGAAAAGAAAAACTCATATTGCAATTATCTTAGATGAATATGGTGGCACCGATGGTATTGTTACTATAGAAGATATTATGGAAGAAATAGTTGGACAAATTGATGATGAACATGATGCAGAGGATGAAGTTATAGAACATTTTAAAGTTATAAACCCGAACACAATACTATGTAATGCAAGGGTACATATTGATGCAATAGAGAAATTGCTTGGAATTAAACTAAAAAAACATGATGAATTATACGAAACCGTAGGGGGTCTTGTTCTTGCAAGAGCTGGACATTTTCCGAAAGCTGGAAGTACTATAATCATAGATGATAATATTTTAGTAGAAGTCTTAGAATCTACACCAAGAAATATAAAAACTATCAAAATTGTAAAAAAATAATATGTCGGTCACTATTCACACAGCTGAAGATTTTGAAAAAATGAGAGTAGCTGGAAAGCTTGCTTCTGATGTTCTTGATTATATTACAAACTTTGTAAAAGAAGGTGTATCAACAAACTACTTAAATGATTTGTGCCACGAATTTATAATATCTCATAATGCTATACCAGCTCCGCTAAATTATAGAGGTTTCCCAAAATCTATATGTACCTCAATAAATCATGTTGTATGCCATGGTATCCCTAGTGAAAAAACTTTAAAAAATGGTGATATTTTAAATATTGACGTCACTGTTATTGTCAACGGTTGGCATGGTGATACGAGCAGAATGTATCTAATCGGTGATGTAGCAATAAAGCCTAGGCGTCTTATTCAAGTTACATATGAAGCTATGATGATAGGGATAGAAATGGTTAGACCTGGTGTAAGACTTGGTGATATAGGAAATGCTATACAGTCTCATGCTGAAAAACACAATTATTCTGTTGTAAGAGATTATTGCGGCCACGGTATTGGAAAAGTATTTCATGCTGAACCATCGATATTACACTATGGAAAAATTGGGTCTGGCATGGTTTTACAAGAAGGAATGTTCTTTACAATTGAGCCAATGATAAATGCTGGTTCCCATGAAACTATTTTAAGCTCGATAGATAATTGGACAGTCACTACTCGTGATAAGTCACTATCAGCACAATTTGAGCATACTATTGGTGTAACTAAAGACGGGTACGAGATTTTTACAAAATCGTCAAAAAATCTCAATTTCCCTCCGTATTAAGGTATAGATATGATAGACATGCTAACTGGTCATAGAAAAAGATTGAAAGAAAGATTTATGATAGCTCCAGAGTCTTTGCCTGATTATGAAATTCTTGAGCTTGTACTTTTTAATGCTTTACCCAGAAAAGACGTAAAGATTCTTGCTAAGTCTCTGATAGCACAATATGGAAGTTTTGCTAAAGCAGTGAATTTCGATGAATGTAGTGCTGACAAAAAATCTACAACAATTTCCCCATCAGTAATATATCAATTTCAGTTAATTAAGGAATCACTAAAGAGGCTACTTAAGGAAAATATATCACAAAGAACTTTGCTAAATAATTGGAATTCATTATACGACTATTTGCAAGTAGATATAGGGCATCTAAATATTGAACATTTTAGAATTTTATATCTCAATACAAAAAATTTTCTTATAGCAGATGAAATTCACGCTACTGGAACTATAGATCAAGCGTCTGTATACCCAAGAGAAATTTTGAAAAAAGCAATTTTTCATGGAGCTGCTTCTGTCATTCTTGCACATAACCATCCTAGCGGAATAACAAAACCATCAAAATCAGATATAATAATTACTTCTAAAATTATGGAGGCTTGTAAAATGATTGATGTAAATGTACATGATCATATAATTATAGGAGGAAATGATATATTTAGTTTTAAATCTAATAATTTATTGTGAATTATAATGTTTGAATCTCTGACTTGGCATATTCAGAATTTTATACACAGCCCAAAACTGTACCTTTTACCACTATCGATTATATCTGGAACTACTCTTGTTGTCATTTTTATACTTATAACCATACCAATACTTCGAAAATATAATATAGTAGATATACCTAGCACAAGAAGAGTGCATAAGAAACCCACTGTCAGAGGTGGTGGCATTGCTCTTGTATTTGCTTTTCTATTTTCAATATACTTGGTTGACGAATACACCAATGAGCAATGCAATATGAGTAATCTTTTGCTTCCAATAAGTTTACTGGGTATTATTTCATTTATTGATGACGTAAAAGGACTAGGCATATTTATTAGGCTTGGGTCTCATTTTATTGCCTCATATTTATGTCTTTCGGCTTATCTATACCCACATTTAATATTTAGAGGCGAACTTATACCACCAATTGACATGTTCTTGTCCGTAGTTGCTTTAGTTTCTTTTTTGAATATCTATAATTTTTTAGATGGTATAGATGGAATAAGTGCTATCCAGTCCATTCATTTAAGTCTAACAACATTGATTCTTTGTATATTACGAGACAAAGTCATTATTAACATAGATATAGTTTTTTATAGTAGCTCAATTCTGCTTGGTTGCTCAATAGGATTTTTATTTTTCAATTGGCATCCAGCTAGCTTATTTCTTGGAGATGTAGGAAGTACTTTATTAGGCATTTTACACGGAATGAACTTGTTAATAATAGCAGCTTCAAGTGAAAGATTATTTTTAGCTGCTACAATCTCAAGTTTATATTATATAGCAGATGGTGGTATTACAATTTTGATACGTATAATAAACAAAGAAAAATTTTGGCTACCGCATTTAAATCATTTTTTCCAACAAGCAGGAAGAAAAGGCATGAGCAATACAGAGGTAGTAAAAAAAGTCGGTATTTGTAACATTATTTTGCTTGCATTGTCTGTTATGTCTATATATCTACCACATATTTCAATTATCTTTTCACTATTGACAGTAACTTACACACTTGTACATTTTCAGCATGACAAATTACACTCTTAAACAAACATTAGAAATAGTTTTACGTAAAGTTTATTCTAAAAAAGGACCACTATTTGCAGAATTAATGTTAAACTGGACAACAATCGTAGGATCAGAAATGAGCGACAAAATAGAGCCATTTTCCCTTCGTTATTATGTAGCAAACGGAGAAAAGATATCCAATTTAGTTCTAAAACTAAGCAGAGATGCCAATAGTTTGGAGGTGCAATTTGCTAAAATGACCATACTTGAGAGAATTAATAATTATTTTGGCTACAGAGCTATTTCTGAGCTATGTATAAAAAACCATAGTTAAATTTTATTAATATGACAATGATACAATGGGTAAATACTGACGGGTTGACCAATTATCAAGTAATTATTGCACAGATGGAACATGTAGCTCAGGAAATAATAGAAAATAAATCAAATGATATAATCATTTTGACAGAACATAGAGATGTTATAACATTCGGAACAAACTCCAATGTTACTGATTTACTATTTCAAACAACTATACCAGTGGTGGCCACAGGAAGAGGTGGAAAATATACTTACCATGGTCCAGGTCAAAGGATAATATATCCAGTTATGGATCTCAGAGTTAATCCCTGGGACCATGATCTAAAAAAATATATAAATTTTTTGCACAATTGGATTATAGCGACCCTAAAATACTTTCATATTGAGGCTTTTATTGACAAAGATCATGTAGGAATATGGGTTAACAAAAATGGTCAAAATAAAAAAATTGCGGCAATAGGGGTTAGAGCAAGAAAGTGGATAGTTTTCCACGGAGTAGCAGTGAATATTTTTACGGATCTCAGCAAGTTTGATTCCTTCATCCCTTGCGGTATTAATAATTTAGGAGTAACATCTTTTTTTGATATTGGGGTGAACATTAGTCTAGAAGAATTTGACGAAATTCTAAAAAAAGAATATCATACCATTTTTAAACTAGTCTGATGCTTAGATTCGATGAAAGAGATTGGTGTAATAATAGAGACAACTACAAATAACAAACAAACTGCTATAAATATTTCTGCACATTTGCTTGAAACTAAGAAAGCTGCTTGTATTCAGATTGAAAATATAGAAAGTCATTATTGGTGGAATGGAAAGATTGCATCTGATAAAGAATTTAAGATACGTATAAAAACCGTTAAATCTCTAACACACGAAGTGTTTAACATTATCAAATCCTTACATAATTATTCTTTACCTGAGATCATCTTAATTAATATAAATGAGACAACGACTGACTATCTTGGATGGATAATCAAGGAAACAAAGCAACCAACAGCTAATTAAGAATTTTAATGACTGAAAATCTACCAATAACTCGAACAACCCAAGCAAATATAGAAGCTGAGCAATTATTAATAGGAAGCATTATTACCAATAATGAGGTGCTTAATCAAGTAGGAGACTTCTTAAGAGTAGAGCATTTTTATGAACCAATTCATCAAAAAATCTATAGTAACATTATTACCATTCTTGAGAAAGGACTAAGCGCATCTTTACTTTCACTCACTTCTATCCTTGCCAAAGACGAAGGATTTATTGAGTTTGGAGGCAAAGACTTTCTTGCAAAGATGGTAACACATTCTATTGCGGTAGTAAATAACCTTGATTTAGCAAAAATAATATACGATTTAGCTTTAAAAAGGAATTTGATCAAAATTGGAGAAGATATAGTTAATGATACATATGACTCTACTATAAAGCATAGCGCATCTGAGCTTATGGAAAAAGCTGAGGTTAAATTATTTAGCCTAGCAACAGAGGGATTTAGCGAAAGAAATTTCGAAAAAGTTGGAAATTCTATAGCTCGGTCTCTTACAACTATTAACAGAGCCATGAAATCAAAGGGTAATACCACAGGTATTACAACAGGTTATAGTGATTTAGACCATAAATTATTTGGGTTCCAAAATTCTGATCTCGTGATTCTTGCGGCAAGGCCATCCATGGGCAAAACTGCTCTTGCTCTTAATCTTGCTATTAATGCATGCAATAGTCTTCAAATTAAAAATAAAGATGGAACAGACCCAATATCAGTTGGTTTTTTCTCTCTGGAAATGTCTGCTGAACAATTATCTACACGCCTGATTGCAATGCATTCTAGTGTCGATTCTACAGCTATTAGATCAGGTAAAATTAGTGAGAGTGAATATAATTCATTAAGAAAAAATGCTGACAAATTATCTGAATTGCCATTTTTTATTGATGATAGTGGCGCTCTCACGATTTCTGCTATTAGAACACGTGCAAGAAGGCTTAAAAGAAAACATAATCTTGGTGTTTTATTTATTGATTATCTACAACTTATTTCTGGAAATAATAAAAAAGAAAATAGAACATTAGAAGTATCTGAGATTACTATGGGGCTTAAGTCTTTGGCTAAAGAACTAGATATTCCTATTATAGCATTATCACAGCTTTCACGGGCAGTAGAAACTAGAGAAGACAAAAGACCAATGCTTTCAGATCTCAGAGAATCTGGAGCAATTGAGCAAGATGCGGATGTTGTTATGTTTATCTATAGAGAAGAATATTATCTTACTAGGAAACAGCCAATTGTAGGAACAAAAGAATATGCTGAATGGCAAGATAAACTCAATAAAGCACATAATTTAGCAGAAATTATTATAGCAAAGCATCGGAATGGCCCAATAGGTAACGCAACATTATTTTATGATGGGAATCATTCAAAATTTTGTAATTTAGAAAAAACTTACTCAAATCACCATACTAACTAAGATGGTATTTTTCCTACATTATAGTTATTTACTTTGAACATGGGACGTTGTTACTCTTGGCTCCACTAATTATCTATAGGCTTCGCTCGTCTCTCCTAGTCCAATATTCAAAGCAAATAACTATACTTTAGCGCGTGGTTTGGGATTAAATAACTATAGACTTTTAAATATCATAAGTTGTTGCTATTTTTGACATAATAATATACTATGGGACGCATGGGGAAGTCCAATTTTTAATCAAAAATGAAATTATTATGGCAAGAGTTACAGTTGAAGATTGTGTCGGTGAAGGCAAAACGGATAATAGGTTTGAATTGGCTATCCTAGCTTCTCAAAGAGCAAGGGATATACATTCTGGCGCTACAATTACAGTACTTGTAGAAAATGATAAAAAAACAGTTGTTGCTTTAAAAGAAATAGCTGCTGGTAACATAAAAATCTGTGAACTTAGAGAAAGATTTTTGAGCTCGTTACATCCGCAATCAGCTATTAATACTTTAGATGAAGAGTCTGATATGGTTGACAAAGATTTTGAGCAGGAATTTATCTCTGACGAATCTGAGTTTGGTCTTACAGAAGATCAAATGCTTATTGATGAAGACACCTTTACTTTCGAAGAAATTGATATCGAGGATGATAAAAAGAATTAGCGAGCTAAAGAAATGCACAGCCGTGAGCTTCTGATTAAAAAAATAAAAGCGAGCGGCCAAAATTTTGATTTAGCATTAATAAATAAGGCCCTCAAAGTAGCATTTAAATATCATGGAAATCAGACTAGAGCTTCTGGTGAACCTTACATAACGCATCCAATAGCAGTTGCAGATATTATAGTAGACATGAACTTAGATTCCGCTTCTATAGTTACAGCTTTACTTCATGACACAGTCGAAGATACAGAACTTACAATAGAAGAAATAGAGAAAGGATTTGGGAAAGATGTTGCAAGTCTTGTTGCTGGGGTAACAAAACTCACACGACTCGAATTTAAGTCTGATCAAATAAAACAAGCAGAAAATTTCCGAAAACTATTGCTTGCTATGAGCGAAGACATAAGGGTATTGCTTGTAAAATTAGCAGACCGTTTGCACAATATGCGAACTATTGATTTTTTACAATCTCAGGAAAAAAAACAAAGAATTTCTCTCGAAACTATGGAAATATACGCTCCCCTGGCGGAAAGAATAGGAATGCATCAGTGTAAAACTGAATTACAGGATATAGCTTTCAAAATTTTATATCCTACTGTAAGAGAATCTATTCTTCAGAGACTTAATGAAATTGCAGAAAATGGTTCAGAGTTAATTGAAAAAATTATTATTGAACTTGGTGATCACTTAAAAGAATCACTCATCGATAACAAAATATTTGGAAGGCAGAAAACACCACATTCAATCTGGATGAAGATGAGACAAAAAAACGTTGGTTTCGATCAGTTGTCCGACATAATCGCATTCAGAATTGTAGTTAACACTGTACAAGATTGTTATAAAGTTCTTGGAGTTATTCACACTCATTATAAAATGGTGCCAGGTAGTTTTCAAGATTTTATAAGTACTCCAAAAAATAATGGCTATCAGTCAATTCACACAGTTGTAATTGGCCCATTGCAACAAAGAATAGAAATACAAATAAGAACTGAAGAAATGCATGAAATTGCTGAGCTTGGTTTTGCCGCTCACTGGAAATATAAACAACAATATAATGCTCCTGATGGAAAGCAATTTAGATGGATAAGAGAATTATTGCACATTTTAGATCAAGCTAAAGATCCAGAAGAATTTATGTCTAACACAAAACTTGACATGCGTTATGATGAGGTCTTTTGTTTTACTCCAAAAGGAAGGCTAGTTGCTCTTCCCAAAGGAGCAACAGCAGTTGATTTTGCATACAGTGTTCACTCAAAAGTTGGATTTCATTGCGCTGGAGTAAAAATTAATGGAAATGTTGAAAGTCTTAGAAAAGAGCTCAAAAATGGTGATCAAGTTGAGATTATCACCAAAAAAACACAAGTTCCTGATCCTGTTTGGGAAGAGTTTGTGATAACTGGTAGAGCAAGAGCAGAAATTAAAAAGTTTATCCGTCAACAAAGGATAGAGCAATGTTCAATCTTAGGTAAAGACATGCTAGAAATAGCGTTTAAAAATGTTGGATTAGAGCTAAGTTCCGAAAAATTAGAAATAATACTTGCTGAATTTAAAAAGAAGTCAGCTGATGATTTATTTTATGCTGTAGGGGAAGGGTCAATAGCCAGAGGAGATGTTGTTAAGTTATTCAAAGTGCCAACAGCATCAATCGTGGATAAATTTTCTATATTTAAATTTAGAAAACAAAATAAAGTCAATAAAGCGATTTCGATAAAAGGTCTTGTTCCAGGCATGGCAATTCATTATGCTGGATGTTGCCATCCAATTCCTGGCGATTGCATTGTTGGAGTAATGCATGCAGGAAAAGGAGTTACTATTCACTCAGAAAGTTGTGATTATCTTAAACATTTAAATAGAAGCGACTTCGATTCTATACCACTTAGTTGGGACCCAACTAGCGAGACCCAGACTTACATTACAAGAATTATAGTGAAAATTTCTAATTCAGCAGGAGGATTAGCAGTTTTAGCTATTGAGCTTGCAAAAGAGAAAAGTAATGTAATTAGTTTTAAAATATTAAACAGGAGCCCTGACTTTTTTGAAGTTTTGGTTGATATAGAGGTACATAGTTTAGCCCACTTAACCAGCATTATCAACGGCCTTAAGTTAAAGCAAGAAATAATGAATATTGAAAGATCCAAATAGGAATATAATGATAATAGGTGTAGGTTGCGATATAGTAGATTCACGTAGGATTTTAAAATTGTACGAAAAAAGTCCTAATGCTCTATTAGATAGAATTTTATCAATTAAGGAAAGAGAGAAATTTTTTTCATTTGACAAAAACTCAAAAAAACAAATTTCATATTTATCAAAACGTTTCGCAGCAAAAGAATCATTAGCAAAAGCATTAGGTTTAGGTGTAGGAAAAGGATTATCATTTGCTAACATAGTAGTAGATAACGATGAGAAAGGCGCGCCATACATTGAATTGCCAACCAGCTTTTCATATAAAGGTTACGAAAACTTAAAAATCGATATATCAATCTCGGATGAATGGCCAATGGCTATGGCTTTTGTCGTAGTATCAAGCATTATATAAAAAATTTTCATTCAATAAATTGGGTATAAAATGAGTGATATATCAGTCTAAAAATTAAAGTTATTGTTGAGAAAAATTTAAAATAATATAATGTACTATAAATTTAATTAATATATGAAATGTCTGGAAAACCTTCAAAAACATCCATTGATGTAAAAATAAGAACGGAAGCGTTAAATATACTCAGAATTAATTTGATTGAAATAAATCATCTCATTTTCGACGCTGAATATATGCTACCTGTTTAGTTCCATATTGTAATAGCGATGATATTACAAATGCAGCATTATATATTGACCGATCAAATAAGGAAAAATTATGGTGCAGATTTTACACGCTTGCGCCAAAACGACAGAGGATACCCGTAAAGAAATACAGTTATGTCAAGAGAGCCTAGCAAAGACAGCAAAGAAGCTGGAGATTAATCCTAAAACTGTTATAGTGGCGGAAGAGGGATTATTGCAGAGAAGTCCTATGAGACCTAAGGTAGTCAAGTCTACAGTCTTATCTGAGGCTGAAGAAGAGCTGTAGTAGTGTTTCGTAAAATTACCAGCTACTACTTGACTATGTACTTTATTCTTTGCAAGAAACCATACCGCATTTAACGAGATCAAGCTTGCACAGGTACATGAGCGTCATGATTGCTCAAAGCTTCCAAAACGAGATGATAATCCTGCTAATCTGAAAAAGAAAAAATTCAAAGAGTATCCTATTGGTTATTTTCATATAGATATAGTAGAGGTAAGGACTGCAGAATGAAAGCTTTATCTCTATGTTGCCATAAACAGAACATCTAAATTTGCTTACTGTGAATTACATAAAAGTCAGACTAAAACAATAGCCGCCAAATTTTTAGACAACCTTGTTGAAGCAGTGCCTTACAAAATACACAAGGTACTGACCAATAACGGAATACAGTTTACCAATCACGACCTCATATCCACGCTTTTCCTCATATCTTCAGCAGAGTATGTGATAAGAATGATATAGAGCATAGAAAAACCAAAGTAAAGAATCCATGGACTAACGGTCAAGTAGAACGTATGAACAGCACAATAAAAGATGCTACGGTGAATACATTCACTTATGCAAGTCATGAGAAGTTAAAGCAGCATCTCCATTCTTATTTGATGACCTATAACTTTGCCAAAAGACTCAAACGATTAAAAGGACAAACACCATGGCAATTTATGTGTATGATTCATAGAGATTGTTTCAATTTTTAGGAGGCTATGATTGTGGGATGGACAGATTACAAAGAGCTCGTTTGGGGTGGATTGAGTTATATCAAGAGATAAAGGATGCAGGTGTTGTATCCCGTAGATCTGGTATTTCGCGTCCTACTTTACGTAAATGGTTAAGACGCTATAAAGAATGTGGTGAAGCAGGTTTAATAGAATACTCTCGTAGGCCTCATTCTTCTCCTAATAAAATATCAAATCAAGAAGAAAATCTACTATTATCCATACGAAATGAACGCAAGTTAGGAGTTAGAAAGGTACAAAGTGAGATCAAAAGATTACATGGTATTTCCCTATCTTTAGCAACAATTCATAAAGTCTTTAAGAGAAATAATATACCCTACCTACAAAGGAAAAGGCATTACCGTAAATATACAAAAAGGTATAATTGTAAGCTTCCTGGTGAAAGAGTACAGATGGATGTATGTAAAATCGCGGGCAACTTGTATCAATATACAGCAATAGATGACTGTACTAGATATAAGGTTTTAGCCTTATACAAAAGACGTACTGCTAAAAATACTTTAGATTTTTTAGATCAAGTTATGGAACGTATGCCATTTCCTATACAACGTATTCAAACTGATAGAGGACAAGAATTTTTTGCCTATGAAGGTTCAAGAGCGTCTAAAGGAATATGCGATTAAATTTCGTCCTATTAGGCCTGCATCACCTCATTTAAATGGTAAGATGGAACGTACACAGCGTACTGACCTAGATGAGTTTTATTCAAGCATTGATTTAAAGAGTGCTAATCTTATAGATGAATTAGGGTATTGGGAACATTATTATAACTGGGATAGAGCTCATAGTTCATTAGGTGGTAAAACTCCTAATGAAAAGTACATGGAGCTAGTGTTTCAAACGCCACTACATGAGGAGGTGAGTGAAAAATATGATCTCTCTAAAGAGAATATCTTAGTTCAAGGGTACAATAAGAATTGCGTAGCAAAAATGCTCAAACAACCTCTAAATGAGGTATAGAAAATCAGAAGTAATTTTAGCGAGCTCACCAGCGTGATTAAGGCGCGCTTGCTCGCTAAAATTACTTCTTACCAAACAAATATATTACAATGAAATGAAAATTGAAACGATGTCTACGAATCTCACACTTAATCAAATGTTATCAACTGCAAACCATGGCAGCACTTTAACTTTCGACCTCTCCTGCGGTTCTGTCCCACTATATATTAAGTATCCTTTGTCTATACTAGATAATTTCTGAAAATACTCCATACCATTAAATAACGAAGAATCTAGTGTTTCTGATGACTTTACTTCTACTGGAATAAGATCTGACCCTTTGTCTTGAATAAAATCTATTTCTACCCCATGTGAATCTCTCCAAAAATATAAATTTGATTCTTGGCCTTGATTAAATCTCTTTTTTAATAATTCTATAGCAACATAATTTTCAAACAATGCTCCCCTAGCAAAATGTCTTCTTATATCAGAAGCTCTCTCTATACCAAGTAAATAGGCAACAAGTCCTGTATCATAAAAATAGAGTTTTGATTGCTTTATAAGACGTTTATTAAAGTTTTTATAATGTGGTTTTAATAAAAATGCTATATAGCTTGTTTCTAGTATGCTAAGCCACGCTTTCGCTGTTTTTTGATCTATAGCACAATCATTTCCTAATGATGACATATTGATAATTTGCCCCACTCTACCTGCACAAAGTTGTAAAAAGATCCTAAATTTAGAAATGTCATGTACTAAACTAATACTACGTAAATCTCTTTCTACATAAGTATTGAGATAAGATTTATAAAATATTTGAGGATCGATGTCTTGGTTATGAATACTTGGATAAAAGCCTTTCCACAAAATATCATAAAGTGATATATTCGTTAATGAAAGCTCATCCAGAGCGCATGGTAAAAGCTCTAAAATTGCGGCTCTGCCTGCTAGTGATTGAGAAATTTTTTCAGTTAATAGAAAATGCTGAGATCCTGTTAAGATAAACTCACCCATTATTTTAGATTTATCAACATGCGTTTGTATATATGAAAATAAGACAGGCACATATTGAGCTTCATCTATAATCACACCTCCTTTGTAAAAATTTAAAAAACCTCTAGGATCTTGGCTTGCAAAGGCCCTAGTATCAAAATCTTCTAATGTTACATACTTTTTATCAGGGAAAACACTTTGTACTAAAGTCGTTTTACCAGATTGCCTAGGCCCAGTTATTGTTATTACTGGAAATTTCGTGGCTACATAAAGTAGAGTCTCTGCTAGTTTTCTCTTATACATATCTATCATGCTTACTATTTAGTTTAGGAATTAAATTCCGGTTTTGTATAGAATAACATATCTAGACTACTAATACAAGGTATTAGAGTGTCCTATTTTCACTGTGTTGAAGTTTTAGCTTCTTGTACTTTTCTATCCTAATCCAAACAACTAGCTCCAGCAATTTAGTCCAACTAGACAGTAGAAGAAAATGTGGTAGATTTTGAGTATATATGGGTTTGATGTTATAAAAATATATTGAATGTATGAACATGTAGAGCTACTATTGTAGCTGATGAAGCGTTGATGTTACGTACTATGGAATATATAAATGACACTTTGGTGAACATTCTCATAAGTTAGGGTTTATCACGCAAAGTATCTCAAAATTCACCACACTTTCTTCTGGTCTCTCTAGAACAGATGCCTTGGCATAAGCTCATATGAGTTTACTCTTCAAGTAAAGTGTTGCTGATTTGTGTGTCATTGGTGAATGTCTAAGCTGCTCCTTATGCGGACCTTGATTTTGTTTCAGTATATATATCCTATCTCGCATAATCCAGCATGGCCTTTGCAGCCTTTTCCACAGAATCCCTGACAGGGTCTATATTTAACCGCGCATAAATAGCCGTAGACTGCGTGCTTTTATGACCTAAGGAACGACCAATTATATAACTGTTAGCACCTGCTCCGGCCTGGTAGCTTCCAAATGTTCTTCTAAGATCATGAAGCCTTAAATCCTTAATACTAGCTCTTTCAAGTACTCTTTTCCACCATGTTTTTGGCTCTACTAGATGACCAGTAGCCCCGGTCCCTTTAAAGACCCAAGACTTGCTATCATATGTTTCCCGACGCTTTTGTAGTTGGACACACACTTCAGCAGCGCGCCTATTCAAATAGGCAACATAAATTCATTTTATTTACATATTTTTATGCTACAATAGCCTCATGTTCCTAAACCTAAAGTTGTATATTAGAGTTTTGGATAATAATTAATAAAAAAGTAAATAAAAAATGAAAGTAAAAATTGCTGGAGTGGATGTTGTAGAAGCTGCTGCTCCTGATATATATGATGAAATCAGAGCTAGCTCTATAACTCCCAATACATTTGAGTTTAGAGAGTATGAGGCTGATTTGAATGATCCTGTTTATACAGAACGTTATCGTGATCCGTCCACTACTGCAAGCGTTATAAGATTTGGGATAAATACTGATGTAATTCCGGTAGTAGCTGTAGGAGGTGCAGGAGTAAGTTCTGCAGTATCAACGAGTGGTAAGTCTGGCAGTTCGAAAAGCGATAAGTCTGACTTTGTATTTACGTAGAAGGTCGTAGATTTGGTCCCTCATCTATATGAAGAAATGAGAGCTATTGATACGGCATTAGAGCATTTAGTTGCTTCTGGCTCAAAGACAGTGATAGTTGATATTTTGGCAAGAGATAAGGGAACACTAAAAATACTACCTTCTGGTAAGTATGAATCTCATTCTGTATTATTGTATAAGGACCCTGCTGTATCTGATGTATATATAATTGATCCTAATAATTCCAAATATAGCTGGCATATTGCAAATAGTGAGGTTCAGTTGTTAGTACGGGCGAAAGGCTTTGCTCGTATTGTAGCATATGATAAGATATTACAGATATATACACCTGCTGAAGATACTGGACCTGCTCCTGGTCAGTATCGTGATTGTATCGACATCTCAGTAAAACTCGCATTCGGGTTTAATTTATCTTCTAAGTCTGTAGTGATAACGAATTTGGCAACACATCCTATTGTAACAGCAGTTTCAAATCTTCCTAGTGTAGACAAAGAGTTTAAGGATTTTGGTTTCTCTGTAAGAGTAAAACAGTCTTCAGATATTAGCGTCGTGACTAGGTTTAATAATGTAAAACATTTGATAGATAAGAAGATTAAGATGATTGGAGAATGGTCGACAGATTTTGCAGACAGAGCTTTAGATACGTATAAGTTGAGTTTAAGTCATGCTGACGATCATCATTTATGTTTACCAGAATTGTTAATATTCAATCAATCCTTAACAGGTGAATTTACTGCCTTATTACAACAAGCTGATCTAGATGTTTAAGTCAGAAAATCATAAGGAGGAATATGGACTATTTTAAATTATCTAGTTATTGTTCTTACGGATGGTATAAAAAGATTAATGAAGCACTGGAAGCTGCAGAAGAAGATGTAGATTTACTTTGGAATGAAGGGAAGTTATTTCATTTTGCTTGTATGAGTTCAAGTCCTGAGGTGTTGAATATATTACTTAAATACTATGAAGATCATAATCTCAAAGGAGAGAGTGATTCTTATGAATACTTGAGTGCGAAAAAGAAGCTTATGGATGTGGTGCAGGATATATTACATTCTCATATTACACCATCTGAGGAAGTGATGAAAGTGTTGCAGCCCTACATTTATCCTGAAGAGGAAGACGGCGATAGTATGGTAGGAGTGGAAGATATACCTGATAGTTACGATTGTGATGAGGAAGTACCACAAGGAGAGGCTGTTAGACAAAATTTTGTTAACGAGGGAGAAGGTCTTAGTGATCATGCATCAACAGACTACCACTCTGATGCTATACCGAAGTCACCTGGTGTAGATGGTTCTGAAGACGAACACGTAGGAAATATTGATTTAAATACTAATACTCCGCTTATTGGCCATGACCCATCTCCTACAGATCTATGATTTATTCATCTTATTTCACTTGTCATAAACGTTATGTAACTTTCAAATCCTCAATAATATCAGGCGTTTACCTCTCTTTTTTATAAAATTATAAGATTTTTTACTGAGTACTTCACTTAGTTGTTGGATAAGCAAGATCCATTACTGAATCTCGCTCTCCTCAGAACGCAGCATGCCAGTTTCCAGGCACTACGCTCAAGCATTTATAACCCCAGCATCTGTAATATAAGTCAATAAGGAATGTAGAAAAGATTACTTGGTGTAAGCCGAGTAAAATATATGTAGATAAGGGTTACAAGAGTCATAATTATGAGAATAAGTGTCAGGTTTATACATCAGGTCAGAAGAGAGGAGTAATTGGCAAGGTCAAGCAGAAGCTGAGGAGGCGAAGTGCAATTGAACCTATTATTGGACATGCGAAACATCATCATCGTATGGATAGATGTCGTCTAAAAGGCAAAAAAGGCGACCAAATCAACGCAATATTTGCATCTATTGGCTTCAACTTCAAACAAATCCTAAACTGGCTAGCTCTAGTTTTTTATTTTTTTATAAATCTCTCTCACAAAAACTTACAAAAACATCAAACAACATAAAGACTATCCTCAAAACCTCTCAAAAATTAATTCTTCACAGAAGACTACTAATTCCGTGATTTTTTTGCTAATATAAAAATTATATAATAAATCTTATGGAAAATACGAGTTATCGTTGCAATCAGCCTCTAGAAATATACTCCAAATTATATCTCTTGTTATGGCCTGCTTAAAATACACTATATAACTACAATCTAACTTTCAGACTTAGTGATATTTCTAATCTATACCGTCTGCAGCGCTACTATCACCTAAAGTTTTTGTATCGTCGGTAGGCTCGGTGGTTGGAACAGGCAATACATCTGTCTCTGTTCTATGAAGATCAAAAAGCGATTTGCACCATTTATCAAAACGTAGCTGTACTAACCTACAAATTTCGAAGTCCCCATCTACGCGTGTGGGTGATCTTGTTTCTCCTCCAGCTCCTCCTACAGGCACAGAAGTCGTGCATTCATATATATCATCATCTGAAAATTCATCATTCGATTCATTATATTCTCTCAAAAGGTTTAACTCACATGCTTTTATACTAAACCTATCAATGGTACTCTCTAATCTTTGAAAAATATGTTTACTCATTTCCATGCCCTCCAACACCCAAGATGGTAAAGTCCAGTCCATATATAATATGCCTGAACAACCACGCGTAGAACCTGTTGCGCCTGCATATGCTAAACTATAAGAGCATAAAACACATGCACCCTTAGAAACACCGATAAGATTAAAACCTTCATCTCTTTTAATTCTTTCATTTATTACAACCAATTCCGCATGTAATGTGTCTGAATTATCAATAATACTAACATTGTTAATTTGAATTCCAGAACTCTCTAATTTGATTGCGTCTATTATTGCTCTAGAAAATCCATTTAATATCTTTGCGTATAATGCAATCATATCCAAGTCTTCTGGAACGCTTGTATCTTCGAACTTATCACGAATCATTCTGTCCAATACTAAAAAATTAAATGACAATTGCTCAAGCAATTTCTCGTATTCTTTTGGCCTTTCTATACTAATTTTATCAAAAAATCTATATCCTTTAGTAGACAATGCAAGTGTATTTAGTGCAGTTGAGCTACTTGGTTCTGTTGCTGTATCTTCTATTCTTAATTTATTAAAATAGGACGCTAGATTATCAGCGTAATCTTTTAGTGTGGTAATAACACTTGGGTTTAATTTATCTCTATCCTCGAGCTTGCCTCTAAATTTATCAAGAAACTCGGCATAATTTTGTACAATTTTATACTCTTGCAAACACATAACTTTGGAAAGAAGAGTAAATCTTCCAAGTATATCTGATGCGCCTGATGCGGTAGCATTCATAACCTCAATCAATTCACAAATTTTTAAATTAACAGTTGTTCCAGGCATAGAATCCACGTACCTATTATAGCTAATCTCTATATCATATTTGTTGAGGGAATCAAATGATCTTAAAACTACCGCAGCTACAGGCTTCACTACCACCAACATACGAGCAAAACAATCTAAAATGCTGAACGTGCTAAAGTGTTCTGTCCCTCTTGCCACAAAGGACTTATTTTCAAATCCACGAAAACCGTCTTTGATCGAACCATATTTAGAATCACGATACATTGGAGATAATTTCTCTGATGCAAATTTATCTAATTGCTCCTTAAACTCCACTTGTTTAGCATTCAAAGCTCTACTCATAATGTAAACTCCGATTTGATTACATCAGTTTCATACCCCAGAGCTCCAAGTAAATCTGATACTTCGTAAAGTGAAACACCATACAAGGATATGGCTGTCTCTACAGCATTTTCCAAATGCTCATCAAATTTTTTAAGAGGTGATTTTGATGGTGGATTACATCTCAAATACTCTGTGATTGACTCGTAACATGCTCTATTCTTTATAGCCGATATTACTGACCTATGTCTTCCTTCACCTTCCGTAATACTTGCGCCTGCATCTAACAATAATCTGATACATTCCTTATCGCCTTTATTAAATGCAAAATATAAAGCCGTATCACTACTATTATCTTTCTGATCTGGATCTACCCTCTTCGACGATAACAGTGCTTCTATGGCACTTCTATTTCCTTCAATTGCTGCTTTATGTAGAGCTGTACGCCCATATTCATCCGCAGGTAATGGTACCAATGGTGAAATGACCTTTGATACAATACGTCTCGTATCATCATCTACAACTATTGTCGATGCTTTATGAATATCCCCAAGCACACTCTCACGCGCACGTTCAAAATCGCTTTCTCTTCGTTCTGCGATCTTACTCTCTATTTCACGGAAATTGTCTCTTGGTTCTATAGTGTTGATAATCTGTGTAAGCTTTTGCTCAGTTCCTTCATCAATGGCCCTCTTAGAAAGCTCTGCACCGCCTTTTATTGCTATTAACGTCTCAGTAACTTTTTTCAGTATTCTTTCTTCTTGTCTAAGGCTCTTCTCTGTACACTCTATACCAAGCTTTTCTAAAATATCTTCTACAAATTTTGTAAGCCTAGCAATACCTCGTATTTCAGATCGATCAGATAATTGAGCTATCTTACCACCCCATCTATGAAGCGCATCAAATGCCTCACGTAAATCCTTTGTACTATCTATCTTTTCCTCTAGTTCAGAAGTCTTAAGATTAAGACGCTCTTTTATCTCCTTCAATGCATACTCTTTTATCTCTTTTAACCCATCATCAGCATCATCTCCAGATACTGGACTACTACACAATTCGTAAACATATGCATAACCTTGTTGGACTAATGTTAATATAGAATCCAATTCTAAAGTTTTATAAAGTATTGCTCCGCACTTGTAGATAAGAACTCGAGCTTTATCAGACATCACTGGCGAAACATCAGCAAGTACATCACTTTTTACAACTTGTGCATTGTTTATTCCTTCAATTAAATTCACTTCCATATCTCGCCCATCACCGTGGTAGTTAGCTGGTATACACTTAAATAAACCTACTTTATTTCCATGTTCAACAAAATACTCTACCACCTTTCTTTGCCACTCATCTGTAAGAACATTTGAAGAAATGACTTCCTCTAGGTAACTGCTTACTACTTCATGATCTTCCTCTGCACCGCCAGAAGAATAATGTGTTTTAAAAAAAACAAGAGTCATAGCATTTAAGAAATATTCCATTTTTGAGGTATCATCTACATGAATATTAAAGATGGCCTGAATAGACTCAAGCATGTTTTTAAATTTGGTACAATCATTACCTCTTATATCAGCGATATCACAGACAATAACAAATTTTGCTGACTTCACTCTGATTAATAGTTCTTTTATATAAAACGCATTTATTATATCATGTGTCGCGCTTCGAGTATCGTTAAAACCCGGACAATCCCAAATAGTCTGATTGATAAAATCTTTTGAAGACCAACTAGCAGGATATTTGGTCTCAGAACTAAGTTCAATTCCGATCTTTGGCCCATCGTATTCTTCTTTAGCTTTACTAATAAGCAGCTTTGGCCCTTTTTTTGTGCATGATAAATCATTTCCCATGAGGTAATTAACTAAAGTACTTTTTCCAGATTTTGTATTACCCAAAACTATTACTGCACTGTTTTCATTGTTCATTTGATGTATAGCATCATCATATCTATGCCCAAGCCCCTCTTTCAGATAGATAAAATCTTTCATTAACAATTCAAATCTATCATCTATAGCTGGACGAGGAAAAGGACTGTAAGTTGCAAGTGGAGGACTAAAGGCACCTCTACTGGAGACGCTGATTTTAGGTGGTGTCGCTTCTGATCCCAACAAATCACGCACTGCCACAGGGGCCTCTTCGAGAGTAGTGGCGCAAGATACACTCGTTTCCATCTCTGGATATTTTTTTGACATTTTATAACCTCAGTAATACTTATTAATAATATATCTCCTCATAGCAACTCACATCTAAACCAATTAAACTTGCAAATATTGGTATTGCTTGCGGAGTAGAGCACACCTCTTCAATTTCATTCCTAAAGTCTTGGCATAATAAATTTGTTAACGATAACAATTCAGAAGCTGCACTATTACCAAAAATTCTTTCAAACAATACAAATACCTCATAATATTCTAGCAGCACGTTGCTATATTCTATCTTCGGAATATATGAGATAATGCATTTGCTTGAGCTGCCGGGAGCTAAAATAGGTAATTGCAGCTCTTCTTGCTCTTCAATATTATCTTTAGATTCACCTATAGCTTCTGATTTAGGCACTTCTTCAGTAGAAACACTCCTATTGTGCAGAGCAAAACTATTGTCAGACCTATTGTCTAAGTCTACTGACATACCACGTTCAAACGCGCTAACTATTAAAAACAAATTTGTCATTTCTGCGGATCGTTTTTGTTCTAAATCATTAAGTATTTTAAGAGCATGCTCAGAAGCAGTTTGTTGTAATTCTTTGAGTTCTGTAAGAGGCCCCATCTCTTCGGGGGCATCTATGCTACCGTGCTGAATTTTAAACTGTAACATCTCTATCTTATGCTTGAGATTCAGTATTACACAATCAAGCCTTGCTAAACCTACTTTGTCATGTAAATCCATATTGGATATCTCTTGTATAAGCTCTAATATAGATAATGGGGCCAATACATTCTCTACTAGTGTTTTTAAGCCTTGTTTGTTACGATCACTGCTAAATGCTACAACTCGGGAATATAAATCCTCATCACCTTTTGTCTGCTGCATAATGACTGGAGGAATTTGATCCAGCACATGGCTCACATACTTCTCATCTATCTTCTTATCATCTAGATCATTAAGGATTCTATCCAATAGACTCTGATAATATCTCTCTAACTTAGACAAAAAAGTATCAAATTCAGGTATATGACTTAATTTCACCAAACATTTGATAGCAAAAACTCTAGCTTGCGACGACAAAAGAGGATGCCAACTTCGGAAATATTCGGTTGGAATAGGGACGGAATGACTTATAGCCCCTTGAACATTCTCATCAATTATTTCAAGAACTGAACCACTATCATCCTCTTTGCATCCAAAAAGCCCAATCCTCTCTGGATGTTGTAAAAAAAATTCTATAATAGTTTTATTATGTCCGATGAGCACAGACTCACTGAGAATCATTTCATGCAAAAGTTCAATAACCGTAGATGTGGTTATTTCGAAATAGCCTAAATTTTTCGGTTTTGTGAAAATTACTGATAAACCATTCAGCCAACCTGCAATGTCTGGCAAAGATAAATTATCCGCAAAGTGCAGTAAAGATAAAAAATTGTCTGCTCTATCGTAATGTAGATCACTTGAGTCAGATACTAGGATAAATCTCACTGAGCCAAATTTATGTAATATTTCTTTAATGCCAGATATAGCTATTACTTCACGCATAGAACCTCGTGTATCACGCCAACCTGGAAAATCCCAGATTGTTCCTCCTAAGACTGGAGAATTCCATCTGGTTGGTAGCTCTGTACAAGAGGAAAAACTCAACCCTATTTCTGGACCATCTCCTTCATGCTGAATAAGCAACTTGTGCTTATGTCTTAGCGGAATCAATGTGTTGCCAATGAGATAGTTCACTAATGTACTTTTCCCAGATTTTGTATTACCTAATACAAGAAATGCGTTCTCACCTGGCGATACAGTACCCATCTCAAAGTATAGTCTATTGAAAAGAGATTGAAATTCTGCAAATGTCTTTTCAAAACTTGAATCAAGTGGAGGAATTTTTATTAAGCCCATAAAATCATTACCAACAAATTCTTCATGTCGATCCTGAAACTTGATAGATGGCCTACCTATTCGTTCGGTAGCGGCTACTTTGTTATGCATTACCTCTTTAATCACCCCAATGGCATACATGAATTCATCTTTGGTGTATTGTTCTTCTGTATGGGTTGAATCTTCGAATAATCTCTTATTTTCAAGTATCGTGAATAATTGTGTAATTTGTTCAGGTAGTAGGCTAGAAATCTGTCTATATATGTCATTATCACTACCGCTTATATCTGTCTTATAAAAATCTATCTTCGCTTTTGCATCTTTTTTTATGAATCCAATTATTTCCTCTTCTCTACCTATATTAATAGGAATTCCAGTAACTCTTGCATATTCTTGTATATGCTCTTGTCTTGTTACAGCTATTCTTGTATCGTGAGATTCTGTTCCTACAGGTGGAATCGTAAAATCTGTAAACTCTGATAAGTTACGTTCTTCTTTTGCTTGTAATGCATAATCCTCTAAATTCCTAAATGTTATAGGACCACAGTCCCATCCATTACCTCCTCTTCCTTGCTGATCTACTTCTTTTAGTATTAAATGAATATTATCTGGTGTAACCCCACCAATAGCTTCACCACTACCATACTTTGCAATAAGCAGTTTGTTTGTTACCTTAACTAAACTCTCAGTAACATCCTCTCTCATTATAGCAGTTACATTAGAACTACCATACGGATCATTTATCGTTATTCTTAATGTAGGATTCCTTGCACACTCTAATCGTAATGTTGCCTCTACACCTCCTACACTTGAGTCAGCACTAGGAGCAGCTTCAGTATCTGTAGTAATCGCTACTAGTTCTCCATAATCTATTTCTGCAATAACTACTCTCCAATGCGCTCCTGATAAAACAGGTATTATTAGCTTCTCAGGCAACCTCCACCAAGCCCTAGTCTCAATCCCAACATATGCCCCTTGCTTTATTATCCTATCTATATCACTATTTAAATAATTGCTAAATATCTCGCTACCAATACAAGAAGTACTATAGTAATATGGATCCGATACAAAGATTCTTAAGCTGTTCTCTCTTGTAGATGCATATTCCTCTCCTGCTCTTACAACAACTCCTACTTCTAGATCAGCAGGAATATAATTAGGTGATAGTAACCTCCCTCTTATATCTAAAACTAACCTATGACCATCGCTGATGCTGTACCAATAGTGTGGATTACTACCATAGGTTGCTAAATTCCTATCATCACCACCAGCATTTGCTGCAACTAGCTCTCGCTTATGGTCTTTAGGAAATTCGGAAGTTATAGATGAAGTACCGTCAATAGAAGAAGAGGCTACAGTAGAATGCAGAAGAGCCTTAGACATATATACCATCGCCAAAGTTTACATTGTGTTTAGTTTATAGTACTGTTCTATACTACTCAGAAAAAACTTTATCACAAATATATATTTGAATCAATAATTATAAACCTATAGTTGTAAAAATACTATAACACTATTAACAAAATTCTTTTAAAAAAATCTACAAACGAAGCTTCTTATTTATTACAAACTGATTTAAGTTTCTCACCTACCTTAAACTTAGGCTGGATATAAGCACCAATTTTTATTGCAGCTCCTGTCTTAGGATTACGACCCACCCTTGCCTCCACCTTCGAAGAATAAAACTTACCAAATCCAATCAAACTAATTTCCTGCCCCTCCCCCCTAAAGCAGAAATTGTAGACTCTGTAAATATATTTATAATCCCCTCCGCCTCGACCTTAGTACATTTATACTTGCTTGATATATAATCTATAAATTCTGATTTGTTCATATATTCTCCATCTATTTCGTTAAAGTTAATCCTAAACCTTTCCAGTAAACACCCTATAGCATTTTTAGATACTAGTTGATATCAATAATACCTGTATATAATCCTAAATTCCGCGAGTTAGTAGTCACGATGAAGTTTTAATAGATCATTTATTACAATCAAAAAACCCAAACATAGTGTAAACAAAGCTCTTAACACAGTTGGGAATGTTTGATATTCTCGCGCCTATTATAACAATGATGGGCGCGATGTTATGAGCTTTATCCGAAAAAAGAAAAACAAGACTGGTAAAGTCTATGCTTATGAAGTTACAGCAACTTGGGACTCAGTGAAAAAACAATCACGCTCTACTACTAAATACATTGGAGTAGTTGATGATTCCGGAGAAATTATTCCAAAAGGAGCTAAAGCAAGAGCAACAAAAGTAAAACCATATCGAAATGAAAAATTAATTCAAGATTTTGGTAATGGGTATTTAATTTCTGAACTTATCAAAAAGTCAGCTATTTATGAACCATTACAAGAAGTAATCAACTCTTATCCGGAACTTATATCTTTGATGACTTATAGACTTTGTAATCCTGGTTCTATGTATAACTGCGATCTTTGGCTTAGCGATAATATCCTAAGTACTTTAAATCCTAAAATTAACTTATCATCACAAAATATCAGTAAGTTACTTGAAATATTAGGACAAGAATCTCTGCAAAGGGATTTCTTCATGAAATATCTAAACCAAGGGAAGGTAGGAGACAAAAATATCATTATTGACGCTACAAGTTTACCTAACGAAATTAGTTCTGACTTTAATGCATGGGGCTATAGTGATGGAGGAATTGAAAAACAATTTCGCTTTCACTGTGTTGTTGATCAGGATAATAAAAAGCCTTTATTTTATCGTTATTGTCCTGGCAATATTGCTGATATTTCAACACTTGAGACGACACTTGATGAACTTAAGATGTTAGGTTTTAAAAATAACTTTGCTCTCTTAGACTCTGGTTATTTTTCTGAAGATAATATTTTACTGTTGTATGAGCAAAAGATTGATTTTTTAACAAGAATGCCATCTAGTCGCAAGCTTTATAAGCAGATTATTACGGATGAGCTACAAGGTTTGGAATCTTTAGAGAATGCTACTTTATATGGGAAAAGATCATTATTTATAAAGACTGTAAAAACAGATTTATATGGCAAAGAAGCTTATGTATATATCATATTAGATCCAACAAAAAAGGCTAAAGATATAAACAATCTTGTAAGCGAAGTATCGCTTTCAAAAAATTCTGAGAAGAGAGACATTGAACAAGATAACTTTAACTTTGGAAAGGCTGGAATATTTATGCTTGTTTCATCAAAGCTACTACCTAAAAATGAAGTTATGAGTAGTTATTACATGAGACAATCTGTTGAACGAGTTTTTGGATTTGCAAAAGCTGATCTTGATTTATTACAGATACGCTGTCATAAGGAGGAGACGATCAGAGGGTATCTATTTTTAACATTTTTATTGCTTATAGTTTTTATAGAACTAAGGAAATTACTAGATACAAAATTTACTGTAGAACAAGCTGTGATGATAGCACGACAGTTGAAATGCAAGGTTTTTGATAACGAAATAATTGTTCAAGAACTCAACAAACAGCAAAAACAAATCTTCGATCTTTGTAATATTATCGTGCCTGCCTCATGCAGAATTTAGGATTATAGAAAAATATTTTGAAGTATCATAGAGAATGGAGGACATTCGTTTAAATATCATAAAAGAGAATTATTTGGTGCAATAAGTTACTTAGTTAGAACGGAATATCAAGGTAAGGAAAAGATTATGAATATCTGATAAAATCGACAGAGAATATGCTCTATTTTTGTGTCCCATGTACTAATGATAGATATTTCCCAATAAAGCTCTGTAGGCCTTATAATGAGAAGTTTGCAGAACGAATATGAATTTTGGATATAATTTTGAAAATCCCTTACTCACCATCATGATCAGATCTATCAAGTGAACTTTCACCTGTTAACTTAAGTTTTTCACACTCACCATCTGAATCTGATACTTCAGAAAAAAGTAGACTTTTATTGCTTGCTCGACTTATTCCAACAAAGCTACTGTATTTTTTGCTACTTTCCTCAGTCCACTTACTTGGCATTCTAGTTTCTTGATAATCAACAGCGTGTGTACCCCTATATTTTATCAACGCTTGTTCTGTTCCGTTTACTACCTCAAGATCAATGTGACACCCAAAACAACTCAATTTGCTTATTCCGATATAGAATTCTTTAGCGAGTTCTTGATTTATAAAAAATTCAGCAATATTCATTTCAGCATGGTGTTTTTTCCCAGACTCTGATGGTCTAGTGGGATAAACCAGTTCAGGTTCACCTAATAAGCTATTTCTTAGATCCTTATAGTCATCCATAAATAGAATCTGGGATATTTTCTTTTCATCTTGAATAAGTCTAGAATGAACTGATTGAAGTATGTCACGTATAAGCATGAGGTCATTTTGTTCCTTCTTTGAAAGAGCGCTTGAAAAAGTGGATTTCTCTAAGTTACTTACAAAGTAATCTACAGCACTTTTATAAGAAGTTTGTGTCCCTGGAGCTTTAAATAGCTCTTGAACATTTCTCTTCCCCTCCTCCTTCAGTTCCTTGGGTAATTGGTAGACCCAGTTACCTAACGACTCACCATACAAGTGAATTTTTTTAGTGTCCTTAGCTTTTTTTATAGAATATGGGACAAACATTTTGTCATATACGTGACCTAATGAAATCGAATTTGAAGTAATACTAGAAAAAGATTTAAAATTCCTTTCTAGATCTTTAGCTGACAGCGATCCACAACCATTATGAACAAGTTCATTTGACGAAATATACAGCTTATTATTAAAAAAAGCGACCGCAACACATGTATGAGCGCCCTCCAAAAATCTGGCGACTGTGTCAAGCCTTCTAAATTCTCTCCCAAGTTCTCTTGTAAAATCACTACGTACTAACTTAGACATTCATCAGCATGAGAACAACTATGCCAATTCTCTTCGCCCATTAATTTTATACCCTCTTCCTCTGACAGATAAGGAGCCACCCAATCATACACATGTTTACAGACTTCAAGAGGTGGGATACGCACGGCGAAGCAAAGATTGAGTATTTCCCGAGCGCTAGCTTTCTCGCCTTCATCTCCATATATAGCCTGCCTTGCAGCCGCTACATATGGTGTGTCTCCTATATAAGACTCTGTATCTGGACTTGCACCGTGAGCCAACAAAAATCGAACCACTTCTTCTTTTGTTGTTTCACTTGCTTTATGCAGTACAGTATACCCTGATCTATCCGTCGCGTTCACATTAAGTTTTTTATCAAGTACTAACTGATGCACTAAAGCAAGAGCTCCAACAGGTTTTACCACAGCCTTACTTAGTATTTTATAATGATTTTCTGTGGATAACTTAGCAACAACTGGAGGTGTTAGCATAGAAAGTACAGCTCCCCAGTCTATCTCATCTACCTCAAGCGCTGCGGTTAATGTTTCTAACACTTTAGGCACACCTGATGTAACACTATCTGACACTAAATCAACACTTGTACTTGTAATATCAGTAGCAAAACCTTCAGCAACTACTCCACGGAAGTTAGAAATACCGTCTTGCATAGCAGGAGCTATATCAACAATATTATGTACTGCATCAACAACTATCGATCCTGCTACGTGAGCTGATGCAAAAAACTTTGCAACGGGTAAAGTAAAGAATGACTTCAACGGTAACTTACTTAATCTAAACATAGTGGGCTTCCATATAACTGAACTTGTAGTTTAGTACGAATATTAAACTAAGTCAATTAGATTTTGCGTAGTGTAGGCTCAATTTGGTTCCGTTCGTATTTCACTTCTTGTTGATAAAATTAGGAGTGTACTCAGATAAGTACGACCTTTAAGGTCAATCCATTAAACAGTATCACTCCTAATCCTATTGAGCCATCTCCTAGCTCTAAATTCAAAATACAATCATAAATTCGCGTTAGAAAGGAATAATTATCACCCTAAACTTAGTGAAAATTTTTACATGTTTACAACAAAATAGTTGATATTTTTTAAAATTTATTATATTATTCATGTTTAGTAATATATAAAAATACAATAACCTTATGTCTAGATCTTCTCCTTTTTCACCTATAGATTTTTCTTATTTAACCAAATCTAAATTTCTTTTTAAGATAGGGGATACACCTATCACAGAAGAAGCAGAAGATAGTGCATATAAAATTTTCATGGAAGAAATAGTTACTAAAGTGGGTGCAGACTATCCTTGTGTCTCTGACTTGGAGTCACTGTTAGCTGAGGCAAATAAAAATGTGGAGGGTGAAAATTATCCTAGACAAATGATTTGTGATTGGCTTAAACGTAACATGCCTGATGAGAGTTCTGATTATGAGGCTACTGGATTGACAGCAGCATTACTCTTCCTTGAGGACGGCTTTACATCACGGAATAAACTTGTAGCATTCCTACTGGGGCATTCTATCTATAAGGGCTATACTCAATTGGTAAGAGAGATGATAAACATTATCCCCTTCATGTATTTTAACTTGAAGGTTCTTAATTCACGAGGTGACACGTTTCTCAATATGATGGTTGCATCTCCCGGCTATAACTCAGAATTAATGGGGGAGTTCCTTTCTAAAGGTCCTAAGGCTAGCTTGGCGGATAATATAGGCAGGACTCCATTACATATTGCTGCTGAATATGGAAATATAGATGCAGTTAAGTGGTTAATTGCCGCGGGCGCGGACTTAAATGCAAAGGATAAGGATGGTTCAACCCCACTTCTCTGTGCAGTATCACATGAAAAATTTGATGTTGCTAGGGAGATTTGTAAGGTTCCTAGCGGTATAGAGGTTACCTACGAAGATATAGATAAGCTATATAGATTGTTAGGGAATTCCGAGGATATAAAGGAGAATCTATGTAAGATTATAAACGCAGTGAACGCGGCGATTGAAGCTTCATGTCTTCGTGAGGAAAGTATAACTTTTCTTATAAAATGTCTTCTAGATGGGAAGATACCTAATGCAATACAACAAGTATGTTTAAATCCCAAGGTAGATTTTAATTTCTTAAGTGATTATGTATATTATGGTAGGAAATACCTGGAGCAATCTAATAGTAAGAGGAGGGGGGTTGTAGGTGATAGTGAAATGGAAGAGCAATTTGAAAGATTCAAATTTTCTGATAAAGGAAAATTTCTGGTAGACAATTTACGCCAGATCTCTATATCATTTGAAGAAGTTGTTACTACGTCTATTTTCTCAAAAAGCATGGGCACTGCCGTAGCACTAAATATTTTAACATATGACACTTATAACAAAATATCTCCTGAGGTAAAGACGAAACTTAGAAGAGTGGTAGTTGAAAAAGGTAATGTAAAAGAACTAGAGAGCCTACTTCAAATAGCATTGAATGAGGCATCAGAATATGGTTATACTCCCGTACATAAGCTATATGAAGAAATTGCAAAGAAAGCAGCAATAGCATCAGAAAAAGCAAAAAAGATGTCAGATAATGTAGAAAATGTAAAAAGAAATGTACATGAGTTATTCCTAGAAGAAATTAAAGTGAATAAAGACGCAACACTACAGCTTATAGGTGGTATAGAATCAGTAGAAAAGGGACTAATTGATGCGGCTCAAGAATACATAATGGATAATGAAAGAGCAGAGGAACTAGACTCACCAATAATAGAAGCTACAGAAGAAAGTGTAAGAAATGATCTATGGGAACGATTGGCAGAAATAGAAGCAAGCAAAGAACGCGCCAAAAAAGAAGGGGAGGCTAAAATAGCAAAACTTCTAGCAAAGGAAGCGGCAGCCATAATGTTAGAAGAAGCAAAGGTGGTAGCAGTAATAGAAGAAGCGGCAGCATATACAGGCCTTCATCAAAGGCTTAAGGATGATATGAAGTTAGTTAAGGTATTATATGAGTATGAGGCAGGTGTAGGTATGGTGGTGGGTAAGGGTTTAGATTTAGTGAGGTATAAGGTAGGGGATTTTGTTGAATTAGCTGGGGCGGTATTGATTGATGATGTTTCATATAAGGAATGGGTTCCTATAATTGAGGTTATGAAGAGGCTTGCTTTTATGGATAATGTGGTGGTTGTAGGTGGTAGTGACATGGTTGGTGTTGCTGTAGATTCTTTTAGGATATCGGCTGAGGCGGTGGCTATTATTGAGAAGTTTGAGAAGTATAGGGAAGTAGTCGAGAGGATAAGGGAGGTATCGGCAGGAGGAGTATTATTTCAGAATTATAAGAAAAAGTATGAGAAAGCGACTGCGGTTAGGGCTAAAGCGGAAGATAAAGAGCATATGGTTAGTTTCAAAGATACTGTACAAAAGATATGCAAGGATATTGTTCAGTTAAAGAAGGAGAACATTGTAATTGAGTGCGAAGAATTTGTGGATACGGTCCAAAAAATCAATGAGTGGATAAGCAAAGCTAAAGTTAAAGGAGGAGGGGGTAAGATAGACCATTCATTCGGAAGTGGAGGAGGGAAGGTGGTTAAGGTTGTTGCTGGGGAGGCTGTTAGTGAGGAGGATGGCTTTGATGGGAGCTATAGTTTTGAGAATTTAAAGAAATATGTGGATTTTGTTCGCAGTGGTAAGAAAGATCATAAGTTTTGTATGGATGTTAGGGCTGGTTTTAGTAGTGAAGGAGATGGGAAGGGTATAAAGAATTTTGAGGAGAAGTTACACTCGAAGGCTTTAGAAAGTCTTAACCCTGATCAGAGTGAGCATTTATCTGTTAGTGCAAGATCTAATTTGAGGATTCTTATGAAGGCATATAGTGTATTAAAGGGAGAGTTAGCATCTTATATGAGTGCTGCTGCTGAGATTGGGGGTGATGGGATATTGACTGCGATTTTAGAGGGGATAATTTCTGCGTCTGATGTTAGGACATATTATACTATGACTGTTTCAGGGTCTATGATGGGAAGTTATGCTGGGTCTATAATAGGGGATCATGTAGGTTTTGGTGGAGATCTTGAGGAGGATTTTGATGGGACTAGTCCTATGGTTGATGGTAGTCCGTATGTAATGGCAGGGTTTACAGGAGAGGGTTTATCTGGAGGGAGTAAGAAATTATTAAACCAATTGATGGATTCGCGATTTAACAAGCGAGGTGTTTCACTTGAAAGTATTAAAAAGTTAATAGAAGAGCTTGGTGAGGGGTTTGATATTAGAGCGAATTCGTCAGGAGGTTATTTGATTTCTTGTCAGGCTACAGATAGTACAACAAGTACACATGGTGTGCATGGTAGTGCTGATGGTGTGGATCCGGCTTTTATTAAAGAGTTACAGGGTTTATTAGAAAAGGCTGGTATATTTGAGGCTTATAGTAGGAAGTATGGTGCAGCTTATAGTACTAGTTCTATTGGTGATCATGTAGGTTTTGGTGCAGAGGCGGTAGAGGAGCTTACGACTGATGAGCGGATTGCAAGAGAGCTGGAGATGATGGAAGCTATGGAAATGAGTGAGGAAGAAGATGAGAGGCCGAGAACGTTGGAGGAAATGTTAAAGGGTGGTAGGAAGACGAGGACTAAAGCTATTGATGAGAGCGTTGTTGTAGAAGAAACAAAAGATGAGAGCCCAGTGGATTATAGCGGGATGCCAGCTCTAATCGATGATGCAGAACTTGAAGTCTTAGGTGAGGCATCAACATCTAACCCAGATGCATAATTAATAGGCGTGTTATATCATTTTCAATTGGGAGGAGTCTTAATTAAAGCATAAGCGTCATGTATGGACCTAACCAATAATGCAAGAAAAAAATTGTAAAAGTAAAGGACAAGATATGACAGTTAAGGATTAAGGGTGATTGACCATTATAGCCATTGATTTCTTTTCGAGGAGTATCTATAAGCCTTCGCCAAAAGATTGGCTTTTCTTCTTCGAGCTACTAATTGTTCATCGGTTAATTTATGATATACGATTCGTACTGGCAATTTTGCTTCCTTGCCCAAAAGTACATCCATTGTAAGGAAAAACTCGTCCTATAGACGTCGATTTAGGATAAGGAGTGATGATTATTATAAGAAATATAGTGAGAATTTAAATGACCCAAAAGTTATTTACACATTCCAATGGACATACCCTGCAAAGACTCAGTTAAATAAGATGAATAAATCATAGATCTGTAGGAGATGGGTCATGGCCAATAAGCGGAGTATTAGTATTTAAATCAATATTTCCTACGTGTCCGTCTTCAGAACCATCTACACCAGGTGACTTCGGTATAGCATCAGAGTGATAGTCTGTTGATGCATGATCACTAAGACCTTCTCCCTCGTTAACAAAATTTTGTCTAACAGCCTCTCCTTGTGGTACTTCCTCATCACAATCATAGCTATCAGGTATATCTTCCACTCCTACCATACTATCGCCATCTTTATCTTCAGGATAAGTGTAAGGCTGCAACACTTTCATCACTTCCTCAGATGGTGTAATATGAGAATATAATATATCCTGCACCACATCCATAAGCTTCTTCTTCGCACTCAAGTATTCATAAGAATCACTCTCTCCTTTGAGATTATGATCTTCATAGTATTTAAGTAATATATTCAACACCTCAGGACTTGAACTCATACAAGCAAAATGAAATAACTTCCCTTCTTGCCACAAAAGATCTACTGACTCCCCAGACCTCTCTGCATCGCTCAACTCATCTCTGATCCACTGAGCTTCATCATTTATACAGTGTCTTGATAATGCTCTGTAATCCATTTCATACCCTCTAATCTAATTTATCAAGTTCAAACGACAATGCAGCACTTAACTCTACTTCAAATTTTGCAATTTCATCACAAGAATCATGGCTATACGATCTTAAAATCTCAACATAACGATCATCAGACAATAGTTTTATCTGCTCTATACTTCGCAGATTATCTATTTTAGGTGTTTTTTATACCTTTTATCAGATCAAAACTTCCTATAATAGCTGATTGATCACTACTAGTGAGTAATGATGCTTTCTGTATCACTTCATCATAAATACCTATGCGAACTTTTGCATT